>SKSV01000128.1 GCA_007122815.1 Trueperaceae bacterium
CACCTGAATGGCGTGTTGTTCGTGGACTTGCTCAGCCAGGTGAAACGCGTCTCGATCAAAAGCAAGTTGCGAAAACTCAAGGACCAAACCTTGCAAAGCTGACCTCCCGATCCTACCCAAAATATTCTCAATGAAATCATCCTCCCAAACCGCCCCCGAATATCAATCCGTCCTTACCCTGCCCAAAGGCTTCCGTGCCGCCGGCGTCCATGCCGGGATCGTCCCGAGCCTGAGCGGGAACACGAACAACAAGAGAGCGAGTGGAATGTTCCATCGACTGCGGAAACGGATGCCGATCAGGACAAGCAGTAACAGACCTTGCACCGCCCCTAACGCTGCGACAACTACCAGCAGGTGCATGTCGGCAACTATACCACGTCCCGCCGATGCTGTCGTCCGTCGAAAACCGAGTCCCAATTTGTGTTCTGGGACGTATTCTCGGCCTTGCGCGGGTATCCTGTGGTCAAATACGCGAGAATTTGAGAACCGCGAGAAAAAGGGAACGTTCGGCGTGTCGTGACACGCACGACGATGCCTGTAGGCATGGATGACTCGGTCCCGTTTCGGACGGATATCGAGAAGGAGGAGGAGATCATGAGGAGTTTGAAGTCGGTAGCTGCGGTTGCCGTTCTCACCGCGACGGCGTTGTTTTTCCTGGGTTGCGACAACCTGCCGTTTTTCCCCGGTAGCCCGTACGGGAACAACACGACGCGCGCGAACGCGTTCGAGATCGAGCTCGAATCAAGATACGGCGATGAGATCAAGGACAACGATGAGGCACGGTGGTTCAAGTTCACGACCGAGCACCCGGAAGACACGTGGGATGAGGTGAGAGTCAGTGTAACCGTTCCGAATGATGATCTAATAGTTAGGATTGAGATCTTCGACGCTCAGGGCAAGAGTCTTCAATCGACGCATGCAACGACGCGCGGTCAGGACCACGAAATGGTAACCCGCCGTGTCGGCGGTTTATTTTACGTCCGGTTCAGCGGTGCCCACTCGTACGGGCTCGACCACGGTTCATCCGGCCGCTATTCGTTTAAAGTGGAGAACCTGAACAGCAACGATCCTTACGGCCCGAATCACACCATCGATACAGCGTACGAGGTTAGTACCGGACAAACTTACGACGGCGTGCTCGTGAACAACGACGAGGCGGATTTTTTTGTGCTCAAGGATGCCGATCCGACCGCGACGTACAGAATGGATGTCACTGGGGTTAGTGCAGGGTTGTACATCCGGCTCGTATTTTTTGATCAGAGCAGGAATCAGTTCGGATCTTACCACAATGAAGGCGGGGGGGATCCTCCCCAACACTTCAACATCTCCAACTTTGGAGACACTCTCTATATCCGTTTCAGTGGCGCCACCTCGTACGGACTCGACCACGGGTCACGTGGATCGTATAGCTTCAAATTGGAGAAGCAGTAGCCGAATGTTGTAGCTTGGCGCGGGCTTGCTCCGCGCCAAGTCGTGAGAGAATCAGCCGGCCTGGAACCGCGAGCCCGGCAAGCCACGGACAGTCCGATGCGGCGCCGGTCAGGAGTAAAAACCGGCGGTCCCTGATCGACGCCGCGTGATGGAGCCGAAAGCTGACGGGATTACCGGCATATACACTCACCGCGTGAGACTTCCAAAGGTATTCTCAACGACTCCTGGGAGATGCTCGTAAATAGAGCGGCCCAGGCGCTCCTCGAATTTTCGTTGGATCCGAAACGTCGCCTTCCATTTCTCTACGGTCCAGTCGTTTGTGCCGTGCCGGAGGGCGACATCCATCATCCTCTTTTCCAGCAAGACGCATCCTGACGGTAAAGCAAGGGCGTCGCAGAGCTGGAACAGTTCGTCGACCGTCGTGTACGTGAACCCGTCAACCATTCGGTCCACCTCGGCGCGCTCTTCGGGCGTGCAATCCCATTCGCCGAAAATCGCGTTGGTGTTTTGAATCGGAAACGAATGAGTCAGGCAAATCCTCGCGGGCTCTTCGTAGCCGAGGTCCGTGAGATATCGATAGCCGTCGATGATATGCCGCATCTTTGTCCTGCCGCAGCGACGGCCGATGTCGTGCAACAAACCGCAGACGTACATCCGTTCGGGATCCATGTCACCGAGCGCGATTGCCAAGCCCCGAGCGGCTTCGGCCACGTGTCGCGAATGATCCACCCACGGTCCGGGGTTCATCCGCCCCGATTCGCTCAACATTTTCTCGGCGGAAACCTTGTCCGGAAAAAGCGGGGAGTGGTGGGGACTGTCATTACCATCAGGAGTTGTCATTCGATTTGTGCAGCGTCAGGAACCTCGTCTGTTTCCCGGCAACGCGAGAATAATCCGACTGTAGGCCACAAGGACCTTGCTGTCAAGATTTGGCGATGCGTCATCGTGGCGAAAACCGGGCAATCGAACAAACTCTTGGTGGCGAATTTGGTGGATCTCGCGTATAATGAAACCTCTCCATTCTTCCCGGCGGCCCGTTAGGACCCACGTATTGACCGAACGGAGGTGTCACGATGGTCGAGTCGATCATACGCGATCTCGAACTTCACGCGGACCCGGAGAACCGCGAGCGGATCGGCGAGTACTTCCAAATGGACGTCACCGGGTACCTCGGCGTGAAGACGCCGACCGTCCGGAAAATTGCCGCTGAACGGTACAAGTGCGTCCGGCACGCCGAGCTTGC
>SKSV01000103.1 GCA_007122815.1 Trueperaceae bacterium
CGGCCTCGCAGTCCTACCAGGCCGACCTCGAGGACGGTGCCTTCGACCACCTCCTGACCACACCGGTGCCCCGTGCGGCGGTCTACCTCGGCAAGCTGCTGGCCAACTGGCTCTTCATGCTGGTGCTCGGGACGCTGATGCTGCCCGTCACCTTCGTCCTGTACGGCGTCGGCTTCCCGAACTCCTGGCCTTGGCTGCTGGCGACCCTAGCCTTGGGGACCCTAGGCTTCGCCCTCATCGCGGTCTTCTACGCCGGGTTGACCGCCAACCTTCGCGCCCGCGAGTCGCTGTTGCCGGTACTGATGTTCCCGATAGTGGTGCCGATCCTGCTCGCGGCGGTGCGCGCCAGCGGCGCCATCGTCAGCTTGGACGACCTCGATCTGGCGCTAGGTTGGCTACGGTTGCTCGTGGGGTTCGACCTCGTCTACGCTGTCCTCTGTACGGCGATCTACCACTTCGTGGTGGAAGAGTGAACGGTGAGGCGCGCAGGACTCACGCGGAGGCGCACCGTGACATCAGCGCGCAGGAGGAGAAGTTGATGATCGATGCGAGCGAGCGGCTGCGACGCCCGGCCTGGTTGCGGGTGTGGGGCGTGGCGCTGGTGCCGCTGTTCCTGGCAGCGGCCTACTTGGGGTTGGTCTGGAGCCCGCAGGACGTCAACCAGGGGAACTTGATCCGCATAATGTACGCACACGTCTCGGTGGCCTGGATCGGCTTCCTGGCCGTCGGATTGACCGCCCTCTTCGGCGCCCTCTTCCTGTGGCGCGGGAAGCGCCGGGACGACGTGTGGGCCGTCGCGTCCGCAGAGATGGCACTGCTCTTCTCGGCGCTCACCATCATCGGCGGCATGACATACTCGCGCCCCACCCTGAACACCTTTTGGACCTGGGACGCGAAGCTCACGCTGACCGCGCTCATGGTCGCGCTGCTCGTCGGCTACTTCATCGTCCGTGCTCTCATCGACGATCCCGTGAGGCGCGGCCGCGTCTCCGCGGTGGTGGCGATCATCGTCGCGGCCAGCTTGCCCTTCAACTACCTCGCTGCCGAGTGGTTCCGCACCCTGCACCCACAGCGCGCCATCGCGCTCGACGGAAGCGGGGTGACCATGGCACCCGAGATGCTCTTCACGCTGCTGTTCAACACCGTCGTCGCGGGCTTGGTGTACGCCTGGTTGATGGTGGAGCGCGCCCGCCTGGGAAGGATCGAAGCACAGCTCGAGGCGGAGCGGGCCGAGCGGGAACTCGCGCCCGCAGCCTCGACGGGAGGTGTGGTCCGTGTTTGAGGGTTGGAGTCACTGGACCTGGGTGAGCATCGCTTGGGCCGAGGTGCTCATCGCGTACGGCGGGTACCTGGCTTACCTCGGCTGGCGCCGCCGCCAGCTGCTGCGCGAACAGAACGAGCTGACGGCCCGGGCAAGACCCGTGAGCGGCCCTGGTGGACCCGGGGGCCGAGCGTGAAGGGCGCCGCTGTCTCGCGCTGGGGGGTGGCTCGCAAGCGCCTCGTCTACGGCCTCTTCGGAGCCGGGGTCCTGGTGTTGGCGGGCTTCATGATCAACCAGGCGCTTAACACCTCGCTCGTCTACTTCATCCTCCCCAACGAGTACGCACAACAGCCGAGCCAGTACGAGGACCGCCGCATTCGTCTGGGCGGGCTCGTGGCGCCCGAGAGCGTGCGCTTCGACGACCTCGATCTCCAGCTGACCTTCCTGGTAACCGACGGGATCGAGTCGTACCCGGTCCAACACGTCGGCGCGCCGCCCGAGCTCTTCCGCGAGAACGCCGGGGTGGTCATAGAGGGCCGCTTCGACGAGGGTGTGTTCGTCTCCGACAACCTGCTAATCAAGCACTCCGAAGTGTACGAGGCGCCCGCGGACGGTCACATCGACATCGAGGCCCTGAGGGAATCGTTGCAGTGACGCGCCTTCGGAGGTCAGCATGCTGAGCCTCGGCACCCTCGGCTCGGGCGCAGTGATGCTGGCGCTGGCGCTGGCCGTGTATGCGGTCGTGGCCGGCACACTGGGCGCCGTGCGGCGCGACGCGCGGCTCCAGACGAGCGCGCGGCTCACCGCGCTCGCCGTGTTCATCGCGGCCACCACCGCGGTCTTGGTGATGCAGGCCGCGCTACTCACCGACGACTTCAGCGTCAAGTACGTGGCCGAGCACTCGCGCATCGAGTCCCCCACCTGGGTGAAGGTCGTGACCCTCTGGGCCGCGCTGGAGGGCTCGGTCTTGCTGTGGGCGTGGTTGCTCACGGCGTACACGGCCGTCTTGGCGGTCACCGCCCCCAACACGGTGATGCGACCCTGGGCTCTCGTGGTCATGCAGGTGGTGCAGGTCTTCTTCCTCTCGGTCGTGGCGCTCGCTGCGAACCCCTTCATCGTGCTGGCCAACCCACCGCTGGACGGCCCCGGCGCGAACCCGCTGCTGCAGAACCACTGGATGATGGCCGTGCACCCGGTGCTGATGTACCTGGGTTTCGTGGGTCTGACCGTGCCCTTCGCCTTCGCGATGGCGGCGCTGATCACGCGGCGCCCTGGCACGGAGTGGATGCGGCTCACTCGCCGCTGGACGCTGTTGGGTTGGGGCTTCCTGAGCGCCGCGATCGTCTCAGGTGGCTGGTGGAGCTACGAGGTGCTCGGCTGGGGCGGTTACTGGGCCTGGGACCCGGTCGAGAACGTCTCCATACTCCCCTGGTTCACGGCCACCGCGTTCCTGCACAGCATCCAGGTGCAGGAACGGCGGAGGATGCTCAAGGCCTGGAACCTGCTGCTGATAGTGCTCACCTTCTCCCTGACCTTGCTCGGCACCTTCCTGATCAGGTCCGGAGTGGTGTCGTCCGTTCACGCCTTCGGCGACGGTCCGGTGGGCCCGTTCTTCCTGACCTTCTTCGTGATCGTCAGCCTCGTGAGCATCTCGCTCGTGGTCTGGCGTTGGGATCAGGTGCGCGACCGGGCCGACCTCGACGCGGTGGTGAGCCGTGAGGGCGCCTTTTTGGGCGTCAACGTGTTGTTCCTGGCGATGGCCTTCGCGGTGCTGCTGGGCACGGTCTTCCCGCTCTTCGTCGAGGCCACCACAGGCGCTCGCGTGACCGTCGGGGCCCCCTTCTTCGACGCCATAACCCTGCCGATCTGGATGCTCGTGCTCCTCCTGATGGGCGTCGGCCCGTTGCTACCCTGGCGCCGCGCCGAGACCCAGACGCTGCGCGCGAACCTCATCGTCATGACGGTCGCGTTCCTCATCGCGCTCGCGCTTGCGTTCGCGTTCGGCATGCGCAACACCTACCCGCTGCTGACGGTGGGCTTGGCGGGCTGGAACCTCGCCAGCGTCGGCCTGCTGCTTGCGGGTGCGATCGTGCCGCGCGCGCGCATCACCGGGCGCTCGATCGGCCAGGTCTTCACTCGTTACGCCTTCGAGCAGAAGCGCCGCGTGGGCTCGATGGTGGTGCACCTCGGCGTGATCGTCATCGCGCTCGGCATAGCCGGCTCGGGCGGCTACCGCGTCGACCAGCAGATCCGGCTCCCCTACGGCGAGCGCGTCCCGTTCCAGGGTTACGAGCTCCAGGCCCTGCGACCGTTCAGCGAACAGGTGGCGGGTCGAGCTTCGGTGGGGGTCGAGGTCGCCGTGTTCCAGGACGGACGCGAGGTCGGCGTGCTCACTCCGCGCATCAACCGCTTCGGCACGAGCCAGATGACGGTACCCACCCCGTCGGTGCGCTACACGGCTGGGCACGACCTGTACCTGGCCTTGGCAGGAGCTGTCGATCCGCAGCAGGACTTCGTGATCATCCGGGCCGTGCAGAGCCCGCTCATCACGTGGATATGGATCGGTGGCGCGATCATCGTTCTCGGCACGGCTTACGCCCTCAGCCCCGGGGAGAGACCACTGCGGCGCCGTGTTGGTGCGGAGTCGACAGCCGGGGCCGAAGCATGAGACGGCTCCGACGCCTGCTGCCCGTCGTCGTGATAGTGGCGGGCCTAACTTCCCTCTTCCTGTTCGGGCTACTGCGCGGCAGCCCCGACCGCGACATCCCCTCCAACTTCCTCGGCAGGGCCGTCCCCGACTTCGAACTACCGGTCTACGAGCGCTACGCCGCCGAGTTCGGGCCCACCTTCAGCTTGGCCGAGGCGCGAGGCCGCCCCATGGTCATCAACTTCTGGGCGTCTTGGTGTGGGCCCTGCTACGAGGAGGCGCCACACCTCCAGCGCGCCTGGGAGCGGCACGGCGACGAGGTCCTCTTCGTCGGGATACAGACCCAGGACCGCGACGCGCGCGCCGCCGGCCGATCCTTCATCGACCGTTTCGACCTGACCTTCCCGAACCTCTTCGACGGTGATAGCCGCGTCAGCATCGCCTACGGCCTGTTCGGGGTGCCCGAGACCTTCTTCGTGCATGCGGACGGCACGCTCCAGCACAAGTACGCGGGGCCCGTCACGACGTCCATCCTCGACGAGCAGATCGGGGCGCTGCAGCGATGACGGCACGGCTCGCGTACCTCGGGCCGAGACGCGCCACCGCGCTCGCGGCGCTCGCCTCGCTGGCGATCACGGCGGCGCTCAGCTTCGGTGGTGCCCTCGCGCAAGAGCGCGAGCTCGACCCCCGCGTGTTCGAGATCGGGCGTGAACTGCGCTGCCCAACCTGCGTGGCGGAGTCGGTAGGCGAGTCGAACGCCGCCATCGCCCGCGAGATGCGCACTCTCATCCAGGAGCAACTGGACCAGGGCGCTAGCCGCCCGGAGGTCCTCGCCTTCTTCCAGGAGCGCTACGGCGACTGGATACTGTTGAACCCACCGATGCGGGGCGTGAACCTCCTGGTCTGGACGCTCCCTTGGGTCGTGGTGCTCCTATCCGTGCTCTTCGTGACCCGCTTGCTGCGGCGCTGGCGCGCGGCCGCCGACGCGCCCGTTCGGGTGGACCCCGAAGACCTAGACCGCGTGCGCTCCGAGCTCCAGGAACCGCTCGGCGAGCGCACCAGCCACTGAGGTCAGAGTGCTGACGATAGTCCTGATTATCATCCTCGCCGCCATCGCCGTGGCGTACGCAGCCATACCGTTGCTGGCACCACGCCAGGTGGACCCACTGCCGGACGAGCGTGACTCCGAGCTGCTCGACCTCCAGGAGGAGCGCGAGTCGCTCTTCCGCGCCATACGCGAGATCGACTCCCGCACCGACATGGCCGAGGCGGAACGTGACGCCCTGCGCGCGCGCTACGAGTCGAAGGCGGCAAGCGTGCTACGCGCCCTCGACGCGCGTGAGGCCGAGCTGGCAGGGAGACCCGAGGCGGCGGAGGCCACCGACAAGCGTGCTCTCCGCAGGCTCCCCTGGGGAGCGCTGGGGTTGCTGGGCGCGATGGCGGTCAGCGCTCTGGCGCTGGGGCCGTTCGTGCTCCCCCGGGTGGGGCAGGACGCCACGGTGACGACCTTCTTCGAGCAGGACCTGCGCGCAGCCGAAGCCCTGCGCGACCTACAGCGCGCTGCGGAGCAAAGCGGCAGCGTGCCTTCTCTCATGCGGCTCGCGGACGCCTACTGGACCCTCCAGGACGCCGCCGAGGCCGAAACGACCTACCGCCGCGTGCTGCTCGCGGCGCGTGAGGCGAGTGGCGACGCTCCCGTGCTCGCCTACCAACGCCTGGCCCTCCTGACCTTCGCCGACGACCCGAGCACGGCGCGCGAGTACCTCATGGAGGCGCGTCGTCTCGACCCGGGCGACCCCGACACGCTCGTTGGTATAGCCGAGCTCTCCTTCGCGCTAGGCGACCTCGACACGGCTCGCGATGCCTACGAAGCCTACGCGGAGACGCCCGACGGCCAGCTGGACGTCGACGCCGCGGCGCGTCTCAGGTTCATCGAGCAGCTCGGCCCTGCCTTGGCGGACGTCGAGGGAGAACGCAACCCCAGCACCTTGAACGCCCTCGCCGAGGTGCTGTGGGAGGCGGGCGCGATGGAGCAGGCGGTGGAGGTCTCCTTCGAGATCCTGACGAGCTTCGACCCGCGCGACGCGCCCTCGCTGTCGCGGACGGGCCAGCTCATGTTCATGCGCGGACGCTCTCAGGACGCCATAGAGCTCCTGGAGCGAGCCTCCGTCAGCGCCGGCGGCTTGGGGGCCCTCGACCCGCAAGCCAGCCTCTTCCTAGGCAACGCCTACTTCTCCGAAGGCGATGACGAGGGGGCGATACGCGCGTGGAGCGCTCACGTGGAGCTCGTTGGCGAGGACTCGGCTGGCCGCGTTCCCGACTTGATCCGTGCGGCCGAAGCCCGCGCCCTGGGCTTGGCCGGGGACCGGGAGGTCGAGGCCGACATGCCCGGTACCCTCGACCTGCCCGGTGCACCAGCCGTCGACGGCGAACCGGAGGCCACCGCCGGGGCCAGCCTCGCTGAGCGTGCCACCACTGCCCTGGAGGACGGCCGGCCCGACACCATCGCCGCGGTCGCAACGGAGCTCTACGCCCAGCACTGCGCGGTCTGTCACGGCGCCCAGGCCCAGGGAGCCAGCGGCCCGCGGCTCGCCGGCAACCCGCGCGCGGCGCAAGAGGCGAACGTGCGCTCGGCCATCAGCTTCGGTCGCGGCATCATGCCGGGCTTCGGGGCGATCCTCGCCGACGCCGAGATCGAGCTGCTCGTGCGCTGGCTCGCGGACGACGTGGGAACCCCCCGCTGAGCGATGCCCGAGCGCACTCCCCCTCCCGAGCACGATCCGACGCGCCGAGCGCTCGGCGGGTGGCTGTGGCGCCTGCCGGTCTTGGCCGCGCTCGCGGCGGCCGGCTTCGGCGCTCGGGAGGTATGGCGCGTCCACTTCAGCAAGGCGTACCCGGCCGACCCTCCGCGCTTCGAGGAGCGGGAGCCCATCGAGGTGGCTCCGCTCGAGCGCTTCGGGAGCGAGTGGGACGCCGTAGCCTTCACGCTGGGCGGCACACCCTGCTTGGCGGTGAGGCTGCCGGCCGAGATCCCGGGCGGTCTGGTCGTGAGCGCGCCCGCGGCGACGCCTGGCCCGGCTGTCGGGAGAGCGGCGGACGACTCGGGAGAACACGCCTTCCTCGCGGGCTTCAGCCGCGTCTGCACCCACCTCGGGTGCCTGGTCGACCTCAATCTCGACGCCGAAGCCATCGCCTTCGCGTTCAACCACCGCGGCGATGGGCCGCAACTCACCTGCGCGTGCCACTACAGCGTCTTCGACCCCCGGCGTGCCGGCCGCGTCGTCAGCGGACCGGCGGTGCAACCGCTGCCACGCGCGCGCCTGCGCCTCGAGGATCGCGCGGGTAGTAGGGTCGTCCTGGCCGACGGGCTCGAGAGCGACGCCTGACCCGCCACAGCGGCGTTATCCTCCAAGGCATGAGTGGCTCTGACGTGAACCCGCTAAGGCAGCTAGCCGAGATCGGCCAGTCCGTCTACCTCGACGAGATCAGCCGCAACATGCTTCGCGGAGGCGAACTCGAGCGCCTCATACGCGACGACGGGCTGCACGGGGTGACCTCGAATCCCGCCATCTTCGAGAAGGCCATCTCCGGCAGCGACGCCTACGACGCTGCGATCCACGACCTGACCCGGGCGGGACGCTCGACCGAGGAGATCTACGAGAGCTTGGTCATCGACGACATCCAGGAGGCCGCTGACCTGTTCGGCGACCTCTACCGCACCAGCGACGGCCAGCACGGCTTCATCTCGCTAGAGGTCTCACCGCGGCTCGCGCACGACACCGCAGCCACCGTCGAGGAAGCCCGCCGCTTCTGGGCGACAGTGAACAGACCTAACGTGTTCATCAAGGTGCCCGGTACCGCCGCGGGCCTGCCCGCCATCCGCCGTCTCACCGCCGAGGGCGTGAAGCTGAACGTGACGCTGCTGTTCGGGCTGGAGCGCTACCGCGCGATAGCCGAGGCGTACCTTTCGGGCCTCGAGGACCGACTCGCCGCGAACCAACCGCTGGCGGGAGGCGCCTCGGTAGCCAGCTTCTTCCTCTCGCGCATCGACGTCGCGATCGACGCGCGGCTCGATGAGCTCGCCGAACGCGGTGGCGAGCCCGGGCGGCTTGCGCGGGCGCTGCGCGGCAAGGCAGCCATCGCCTCGGCGAAGCGCGCCCACGTCATCTACCGCGAGGTGTTCGAGAGCGGGCGCTTCGAACGTTTGGAGGCGCACGGTGCGAGACCGCAGCGTCTCCTGTGGGCCTCCACGGGCGTGAAGGACGAGAGCTACTCCGACACGATGTACGTGGAGCCACTCGTCGGTGCGGGCACGATCACGACGCTGCCGCGTGAGACGCTCGACGCCTACCGTGATCACGGCGAGCCCGTTGCTGACCGGCTGAGTGAAGGGCTGGAGGCCGCGCAGCGGGAGTTGGACGCGTTAGGCGAGTTGGGGATCGACCTCGACGCCGTGACCGAGCTGCTCGAAGCTGAGGGCGTGGACAAGTTCGTCAAGCCCTTCGACGAACTGCTCGCGGCGATAGCCGAGGTCTCCGCAGAAGCGTAGTCGCTGCGGCCCCGAGACCCGGGCCACGAAGCTCAAGGGCCGAGGCCTGGCGTCGCCGTCGCCTCTCGCGCTCGGCGCCGCAGTAGCGCGCCGTAGCCGATCACCGTGATGGCGACGAAGGCGTACCACTGGATGGCATACCCCAGGTGAGGCCCCATGCTCACCTCTGGGGGTTCGGGCGGTAGCGGCAGGGCCGCCCCGTATCCTGGAGCGCTGGCCAACCGCTGGTCAGGCGCTGCCTCAGCCACCAATCGCAAGGGCTGTAAGGGGTACGGCACCTGCTGGCCGAGGCGCACGACGTCGACGTAGGCAACCTGCTCCAGGCTGCCCTCAGGCGGGTCACGTGGGGCCAGCGAAGCGAGGATCCCGCTCGGGGGGCTCTGGCTCGGGAAGGCGAGCGCCTGGAGCGTCACGCGGCCCGCCGGCGGCGGCGCCTCGACTACGGGCACGCTGCCGTGACTTTGAGGCACCCAACCGCGTTCGACCAGCACCGCGCTCCCGTCATCCAACACGAGCGGGGTGACCACGTGGTACCCCGGCGCGCCCGAGCGAGATACGGGCCGCTTCAGCACCTCGTGAGCGGGCTCGAAGCTACCGCTGACCCGCACGCGCGTGTACTCGAGCGGGTCGATGCCCGCGGAGGCTGGAGCCGTCACGGCGTCGGCGGCTCCTGCCACACTCGCGCGCGCCGACTCGGCCTCGCGCAGCGCCGTCTCCAGGCTCACCGCAGGAGCCGCGAGGCGCTGCTCGATCTGGGCGTTGCGAGCCACGCGCTCCTGGTGACGGCGCAACTGCCACGCTCCGAAGTTGCTGAACGAGATCACGACCGTCACCATCAAAGCGTGGCCGAGCAGCCAGGTCGGGGTCAGGAACTGGCGCCAGCGCGCGCCGCCAGCGCTTCTCACGCTCAGACGAACAGCGCCCGGTCGAGCGCCATGGCGAGGAAGATCAGTGCCAGGTAGAGCATCGAGTACTTGTAGACCGGCAGCGCGGTCGCGCGATCGACGGGTGTACCGGCGCGCGCGAGCGCGAAGAGTCGCAGGACACGCAGCGCGAGGACCAGGTTGAGCGCGAGGGCAGCCACGAAGTAGGCGAGCCCGAACTCCTGCAACGCGAAGGGGATGACGGTGAGGATGATGGTGAGCGCCGCGTACATCAGCATCTGCATCACGGTCGCCCGCTCACCGATGACGCTCGGCGCCATGGGCACGCCCACGACCGCGTAGTCGTCCTTGATCATCAGCGCGAGCGCCCAGAAGTGCACGGGAGTCCACAAGAAGACCAGCGCGAACAGGCACCAAGCGAGCAGCGAGAGCTCGCCGGTGACGGCAGCCCAACCGACCAGCGGCGGGATGGCGCCCGCTACGCCGCCGATCACGATGTTCTGCCAGGTGGTGCGCTTGAGCCAGATCGTGTAGATCAGCACGTAGAAGGCAATCCCGGCCCAGGAGAGGAGCGCGGCCAGGAGGTTGGAGGCCGCCCAGATGACCACGAAGGACGTCACCGTGAGCGCGCTCGCGAACACGAGAGCGTTCCGTGTGCTCACGACGTGCGTCACCGTAGGCCGCAACGAGGTGCGCTTCATGAGCCCGTCGATGTCGTTGTCGTAGACCATGTTGAAGACACCCGCAGCGCCAGCCGACATGGCTCCTCCCAGAGTGAGGCCGATCAACGCCACCCAACCAGGAAAGCCCTGAGCGGCGATGAACATCGCGCCGATCGTGGTGAGCAGCAACAGGCTGATGACCTTCGGCTTCGTCAGCACGACGTA
>SKSV01000273.1 GCA_007122815.1 Trueperaceae bacterium
ACGCTGGCTACGCTGCGGTAGTTGAGCTCCAGGCGGTACACGATGGAATCTTCGTAGTCTCGCTGGAAGTCCAGGATGTTGCGGATGTCCGCGCTGCGGAACCCGTAGATGCCCTGATCTGGGTCGCCCACGGCCATGAGGTTCCGGTACTTCTCTGCCAGCAAGCGCGTCAGCCGGTACTGTGCCGGGTTGGTGTCCTGATACTCGTCGACGTGGATGAAGACCGCGCGCTGTTGCACCATGTCGAGCACGTCCGGCTCCTGCGTGAAGAGCTCGACGGTACGCCCGAGGATGTCGTTGAAGTCGACGGCGTTGGCACCCCTCAGCCGAGCCTCGTAGCGGCCGAACACCTCGGCGACGAGCTCCACGGGCAGACCCGCCACCTCCCGGCCGTGCGCGGCGGTGGCTTCGGTCTCGAACTCCTCCGGCGTCCAGAGGTTCGACTTGGCGCGGTCGATGAGCGCGCGCAGGGCCCGAGGGTTGGTCTCCTCGAGACCGCGCACGCTCCGGAGCAACTCCTTGAGCACGTCGAGCTGGTCGGCGTCGTCGTAGATGGCGAAGCCCGAGCCCAGCCCTACGCGGTCCCCGAAGCTGCGCAGGACACGCAAGCAGGCGCCGTGGAAGGTCGCCACCCAGAGGTCGCGAGCCGGGGCGCCGATGAGCTCGAGCACGCGTTCCTTGAGCTCGTTGGCGGCCTTGTTGGTGAACGTCACCGCAAGCACCTGCTGAGGCAGCACCTCATGCTCGCGCAGCAGGTACGCGACGCGGTGCACGACCGTCCTGGTCTTGCCCGAGCCAGCCCCGGCGACCACCAGAGCGGGTCCGCTCAGGTGCCGGACAGCGGCGCGCTGGGCGTCGTTGAGCGGCGCCAGCAGGGGGTCGTCGAGGTCCTGGGACCGCATACGCTCGGGCGCGCTCACTGGTGTGCCTCGGGGGTGGAACTCACGAGGCGACAGCATACCGCCGTCGTCCTCCGAAGCGCGCTCGTGGAGCGCTGGGCGTCCAGCTGCCACGCTCAAGGGCTAGACTGACGGCATGGCCGACGCCCCCCCGCTCACGGATCGCGACCGTGCCTTCTACGCCGCCTGGAACGAGGTGCTCGGGTGGACGCGCGCCTTCGCCGAGAAGCGCGACGACGCCGTGTTCGTGAAGATCGCTGACTTCCCCGACTACATCTACCGCATGGAGCGGCCGTACGACTTGCCGGTCATCATCATGAGCGCTTGCCTGGCGCGCCCGCGTGATCGCCGGCCGGTGCTCATGCTCAACGCCAGCCCCCGCCAAGCGGTGTTCAAGGAGGTAGTGATCCACCCCTTCGACTCGCACGTCTACCGTCGCCTGACGTTGGCCGAAGATGCAGAGGGTCTGGTCGAGGGACGGCGACGGTTCGACCGAGAGCGCTTCGAGGCGTTGGCCGGCGCCCTCTTGGATCACGGTGGGGGTGTAGCCGAAGCGTCCGAAGCGGCGGCCGGCCACTGAGCTAGCGGCTGGGGTGAGATTCAGCTTCCCCCGAGCGTCCAGTGCTCCAGCAGGCGCTCCGCCTCCGAAGCCGCGCGGAGGAAGCCCCGCCCGCCGAAGCTACCGAACCACCACAGGCCTTCATCGAGTGCAGCCACTTCCGGCTGGGTGTCTCGTCCCCTGGCGCGCAGACCCGACCAGGTGGCGACCAGCTCCTGCGGCTCGCTCGGCAGCGTCCATGCCAGCGCCGCACGCAGGTCGGCGAAGCCCGTGGCGCGCGCCGGGCTGCCCCCGCCGACCGCCAGCCAGGGTTGACGAGGATCGAGCCCGTAGCGCTCCGCGCTGCCGACGGGCGCGGCGTATACCGCGCCAGCCAGGGGCTTCGCCGGCAGGTAGCCAGGAAGCAGCGCCACCGCGCCCGGCAGCGCCGCCACGCGTAGGTGCGGCAGCGCGCCCGGGGCGCTCGCGCCCAGGCAGAGGGCCACCTTGTCATAGGCTTCGCCGTCGTCGCCCTCGAGCCGGGGCGCGGCACCCACGCGCCATCCTCTCTGAGCTCCCCGAGAGACGTCCTGCACGGCGGTGTGGTGATGCCACCTCGCGCCGAGCGCCTCGGCCGCGCGCCTCAAGGCGCCGAGCCAGCGAGGCGGATCGATCCAGCCGCCGACGGGGACCAGCATGCCGCCGTGCGGGGCGCGCCAACGACCCGGCTCCGGGTCGAGCTCCGCTCCGAAGGGGATCGCGCCGGGACGTTGCCGCCAGGCGCGCGCCTGCCGGGCTTGATCGGCTAGACGCACGACGCCTATGGGGTGGGCTCCAGGATCGAGGCCCTCGAGGTGCAAGGACCACGCCAAAGCCCAGGTCCGCGCTGCGCCCAAGCGGTCGGCCAAGGACGCGCGTCCCGAGCGTCCGCGGTAGGGGTTCACCAGGGCCGCAGGTACCCCCGAGGCGCCACCGAGGCCATCGGCGGCGTCGAAGAGGTCGACCGAAGCGCCCGCCCTGGCTGCCGCTAGGGCCAGCGTGCTGCCGGCCACGCCGCCGCCGACCACCGCCAGGCGAGTCCCCGCCAGGGGCGCAGCGCGGACGTCCGCCCTCGACCGGCCGGCCGGCCGACGCGCCCAGAGCACCTCTCGCTTGCCGCCTGGTGGTCCGCGGCGTCGCTCGACCTCCAGGCCTGCTCCCTCGAGCGCCCTC
>SKSV01000222.1 GCA_007122815.1 Trueperaceae bacterium
AGTGCGAGCCGCCGCGGATCAGCGCACCCGGCCACAACACCGAAACGTCCGGGTTGTACAGCGCCATCTCGTTGGGGTTGCTGGCCATCGAGTAGGTCGTGGTGGTGCAGACGTAGAGCTGGCCGTCCTCGGCGGCCTCCTGGCTCACTTCCGGCACCGCACCGGTCGGTGTACCGGAGTCCTCCACGACCGGCGGCGACACCTCATCCCATCCCGGCAAGCTCGACACGAACGCGTCGACACCAGCCCCGCCGTCGCCGCCGCCGCCCGGACCGCCACAGGCGGCGAGAGCAGCGAGCAGGACGACGAGTAAGGTGCGCCGCACGAGCTCTTCAACTATCGATCGATGCGCGCGGTTGGTCTTATCCATGATCGGCAGCTCCTCACGTTCAGTCTGGGCAGACCCTACTCGCGCGCCATCAGTGGACTATCAGTGGCGCTGGCCGCGTCCCAAGCTCCACTGTCGCCAGGCGCTCCCCAGGAGGTAGGCCGCGACAGCTAGCGAGCCACCCAGGTCCAGCCAGCGCGTCAGTGCGTGTTCGGGCGCCACTAGGACACTCGCGAGCGCCAACATCACCGCGGCGTCGACCGCGACCTTGGCGCGGTAGAGGCGTCGTTGGGCCCCGAGTAGCGCGCCGGGACGCTCGCGCTCGAGGCCCGCGTAGCGCCGCCAGAAGATCGAGTTCGTGATGAGCCCTAACGTAGCGATAGCCAGACCCAAGCGAACGTCTCCGCTGGGCGTGAACTCGCGCAAACGGGTCGCCACGAGGAGCAGCGTCACCGCTCCTGAGACCATCAAGGCCGCCGCGACCGTGCGGGCGGCGCGGAGTTCTAGGCGCGTGACGAGTTCGCGGCTCGCGTCGGGCTGCCGCCCAAGCCGCCGGAACACGGCCCAGGTCGTGGCCAGCGCGACGAGTTCGGCACTCCGCCGCACGAAGTCCGCGATCTGGGTGGTCGAGTTGGTCAGCAGCATCGCCAACCCGGTGGCGAGAGGGCCCCAAGCGCTCAACGAGAGCGCCACCAGCGAGGTCCGTTCGCGCCGGAAATCGTGGTCGCGTCCTGCGGTCAAGTCACCTGCGCCCGAGTCACGCACCTCACCAACCGTACGCCAACGTCAACAGGACCCACGGGGCGAGCACCGCCGCGGTGCCCAAGGGCACGGTGAGGGTGTCGGTACCTCGTCGCGAGAAGAGCTCGATGGTGGCCGCGACGGGCGCTGCCAGGGCCGCCGCCGCCAGGCTGACCCACCACGAGTGCTGCCAGTAGAAGAGCATCGTGGCGAACACCGCTAGCGCCGCGACCAACGCCATAGCGGTGGTCCCCTCGAGCGTCTTCGCTCCGTCGGTCAAGCGGTGCAGGAAACGCCGCCGACCGAGGAACTTACCCACCAGCGCGGCCGCCGCGTCACCGAAGCCCCAGGCCATCACGGCTACCGCGATCAACGGGCGCCAAGCAGGGCCGAGCAGCCCCCAGAACACCGCTATGAGCAAGGCGAACATGAGCTGCACCCAGATCAACTGGCGCCTGAGCTCACCTCCTCGACGGCTGCGGTCACTGAGCCAACGGCGGTAGCTCGGGTGCCTCTCCCAGATCAGGAGCACGACGTACCCGAGCACGAGCAGCACCAGCGGCGCCGCCACCGCGTGGTACCAGTGCTCGAAGGCGTTGAGCAGCACGAAGATCGAGAGCGCGTAGGCCACGTGCTGCACCTTGCGGATCACCTCGTGCGGGAGTGCGGTGAGCGCGCGCAGCGCAAGCGGCGCCGCGATCACGAAGACCGCGTAGTAGCCCATCAGGAGGGCGGTCGCTTGCAGCGCTTGGTTCATGCTCTCCCCCCTTCGCCTCAGGGCGTCGACACCTCCGCCGCCTACCGACATGATACGCTTATCACATAAGCGTTGCGTGTATCAGATTGTCGTCTGGGTTAACCTTTTGACCATGTCACGATCGGACCGCCGAGTCAGACGCACCCGCAACCTTCTGGCGACGGCGCTTCTGGAACTCGCCGGTGAGCGCCCGTTCCAGGCGATCACGATCCGCGAGATCACCGAGCGAGCCGACGTCGGCTACGCGACCTTCTTCCGCCACTACCCCAGCAAGGAAGCGCTGCTCCTGGACGTCCTCAGCGGGATCGTGGACGACCTGGCCGATCTCCTGCAGCCGATCGCGGACGAGGGGCGCCTCGAGGAAGCGGGCGCCGAGCTCTTCACCTACGTCGCCGAGCACGCCCAGCATCTGCGGGTGCTGCTGGCCGCGCAGCGCGGTACGTCGTCCGAAGCCGACGTGCGCAAGTCTGTCCGGGAGAGGGTCATGGCGAGCCCGGGCTTCCGCACACGGCAAGACCTACCGCCAGAGCTCGCCGCCCACCACCTCGCCACCGCATCGCTGGAGCTCATCAACTGGTGGCTCGAGAACGAGATGCCCTACGGTCCGGATCGCATGGGTCGGATCTACGCTCACCTCGTCGTGCAGCCCATCCGAAACGGATGAGGCGGGCGCGGGACCCTCGCCCGCTCTCGCTCAGGCCGCGTTAGCCACGCCGCAGCGGCCTCAGGCGCCGAAGGCTCCCAGGATCGCGTTGAGCGTGCTGCTTGGCCGCATCGCCCTGGTCGCCAGCACCGGGTCGGGTCGGTAGTAGCCGCCTAT
>SKSV01000351.1 GCA_007122815.1 Trueperaceae bacterium
AGGCTCAAGGCGTCGGTATCGATGAAGAACGCGTCCGGGGCGGGGAGCGACTGCCGAGCGTCGAGCTCGTCTCGGCGCGCGATCGCGTCCGCGACCGCAGATGGGTCGGCGGAGCGTTCGCCCGCGCGTCGGCGCGCACGCTCCTCCGGCGAGGCGCTCAGGTAGAACTTGTGGCGCGCGCTCGGGAACACCGCAGAACCCATGTCGCGTCCGTCGACCACGAAGGGGACGGGCACCTCGCGCAGGCGCTGCGAGACCCACTGCCGCACCCTGGGGTGCGCGGCGACCCTAGACACGCCGGCGTCGACCTCGGCCGTGTGCAGCGCTGTCGTGACGTCCGCGCCGTCGATGCGGACTCGGTTGGCGCGGACGCCGGGCTCCAGCCCTACCTCGTGCGTCAGCAAGCACTCGAGCACCGCTTCCTCGTCAAGGGGGTCGACGCCCGTGCCCGTAACGAGATGGGTTGCCGCCCGGTAGAGCAGCCCGCTGCTGACGAACGGCACAGCGAGCGCGTTCGCCACGTGCTGCGCCACCGACGACTTGCCCGAAGCGGCAAGCCCGTCTACCGTGACGACGCCGACCTCGGGACCCAGGGTCGCTCTCACTGGCTGGCCTCCACTCCCACGCCCGCCCTGGCGAGGTCGCTCCAGAAGCGCGGGTAGGTCTTGTCCACGCAGGCCGGGTCGTCGATCACCAACCCCGGCCAGCGCGCTCCGGCGAGGGCGAAAGCCATCGCCATGCGGTGGTCGCCGTAGGTCGCGATCACGCCCGGCCGCGGTGCACCAGCCAGCGGCCAGACGGTCAAGCCGTCGGGCCGTTCCTCGACCTCCGCCCCGAGGCGCCGGAGCTCGATCGCGAGGGCGCGCAGCCTGTCGGTCTCCTTGATGCGTAGGTTCCAGACGTTGTCGACGTGCACGGGAGCTTGCGCGGCCAGCGCCAACACCGCCAGCGTCTGCGCCTGGTCCGGGAAGCCGTTCAGGTCGAAGCGCCCGCCGCTCAGGCTGCCGCCGTGCGGCCCCACGACTCGCACCTCACAAGCGCCCACCGTCACCTCGCAGCCCATGCTCTCGAGGACCTCGAGGAGTGCCATGTCGCCCTGCACGCTGTTGGCGCCCACGCCCAGCGTGGTGACGGAGCCGCCGGTCATGGCTGCCATGGCCCAGAAGTACCCCGCGGCCATGGCGTCCCCCTCTATGCGATGCTCGCGCGCCTCGTAGCGACCTGCCGGAACGTGGAAGCGCCGGTAGTCTTCGCGCTCGACGCGCGCGCCGAACTCCTCCATGAGCCCCAGCGTCATGTCCACGAAGGGCTTGGACTGCAGCTCGCCCGCGACGTCGATCGTCAAGGGGGAGCGGGCGTACGGCGCCGCCATGAGCAAGCCCGACAGGTACTGCGATGAGCGCTCGCCCGACACGCTCACCCGCCCGCCCGGCAGGCCGTCTGCGTTCACGACCACCGGCGGGCAGCCGGTCCCGAGCTCGCTGCGCGCATCGACGCCGAGGCTCCGCAGCGCCTCCAGCTGGTCCTCTACGGGTCGCTCTCGCATGCGCGCGTTCCCGTCCAGACGGAACCTCCCGCGGCCGAGGCAGACCGCCGCGGTGAGGAACCGCAAGGCCGTGCCGGAGAGGCGAACGTCGAGCTCGGCGCGCTCGGGCGTCCAGCGGCCCGCGACCCCTGTCACGGCGAGGTCCACTCCGCCGGGCGCGGGCCCGAGCTCCCGCACCTCCGACCCGAGCTCCTGCAGGGCCGCGCGCATCACGCTTGCGTCCTCGGCGACGAGCGCGCCGCGCAGGTGGCTCTCGCCAGCGGCCAGCGCGGCCAGCAGGAGGCCGCGGTTGGTGAGGCTCTTCGAGCCCGGCAGCACCACCTCGGCGTCGAAGGCCGTCGGCGGTGTGAGTGATACGCGGCCGCTGGGCATGATGGGGACCCAGCGTAACCCGGTCGCTTCTGCTAGGATGCTGGGGTTCGCGGTACGACACAGCCCGTGCCGCCCATTAGGAGAAGCATGAAGAAGGACATCCACCCGAAGCTGGTCCCGTGCAAGATCATCTGCGAGGGCCAGGTCGTGCTCGAGACGTACAGCACTCGCCCGGAGATCCACGTAGACGTTTGGTCCGGCAACCACCCCTTCTACACGGGGCAGCAGCGCTTCATCGACACCGAGGGCCGCGTCGAGAAGTTCCAGAAGCGCTTCGGGGACTCCTACCGCCAGAAGCGCTAAGCGAGGCGCGAAGAACAGCGGTTATGGGGCCTCGGTGACCGGTTCAGGCCGGCACCGAGGCCCTGACGCTGGTACCTTCCCCGGTCTCGCTGACGACCTCGAAGCGACCACCACGCCCCTCGACGCGCTCGCGCATCTGGCGCAGACCCAAGCCTCCGGCGCTGGTGACGCGGTCGGCGACTTCGTCGGGGTGGAAGCCACGTCCGTCGTCCGAAACCTCGATCTCCACCATGCCGTTCGCGCTCACCACGAGGCGCACGTTCACGTTCCGCGCCTCGGCGTGCTTCGCGACGTTGTTCATTGCCTCCTGGAAGATCCGGAACAGCACCGCCTCGGACTTCAGGCTGAGTTCGGGTAGGTCCGGCACCTGCAACTCGACCACCACGTCGTTCTGCTGCCCGAAGTCCGAGCAGTAGCGACGCA
>SKSV01000357.1 GCA_007122815.1 Trueperaceae bacterium
CGACGCACCCGCGCGCTCGCTTCACTCTGCAAGCACCTCAACGACACCCAAACCACCTACCCCGGCACCAACCTCACAATCCACTACAGCGTCAAACCCCACCCCACCCTTGCATGAGCAAAGCCACGGCGCTGGGAGTCCTGGATTCCGTTCTCGTCGCGCAAGCGCGGACGCGAGCCCGCGCCCCGCCAGGTCATCGCTTGACGTGTGTACCGTTGGTCGATCCGCCGTCGGTCAATCCGCCGTCGTCCCGGCGGCTGGTTGGCGGCCGTAGCGGGCATCGTCGCGGCCGGTCACACCTCCACCTGCCGGAGCGCCGGAAGCCGGGCCCTCGCTCTGCCCGTAGCCGTATCCGTACCCATACCCATACCCGTAGCCGTACCCGGCGGCCCCGCCCGATCGCGCGTTCACGGGGAGGTTGGTTGCGACCGTTCCGAGCACCCGCACGCCCATGCGCCTCAGCAACGCCACGGCGTTCGTCACCTGGCGGCGATCGGCGTCGGGCACGCTCACGGCAAACACCACGCCGGTCGTGTGCGGCGCGATGGTGAGCGCGTCGGCTACCGGCAGCACCGGCGCTGAGTCGATCACGATCACGTCGTAGTGCGGACGCATGCGGTCGAGGAGCAGCCGGAAACGGTTGGCGAGTAGCTCGGTCGGGTTCGGTGCCGCCTCGTAGGAAGGTATCAGGTCCAACTCGACGTCGTCGGCAATGAGGACGCGCGTGGGGATGGCGTTCTCCACGTCCGCTAGGGCATCGGGCAGGCTAGGGTGCTGCACCACGTCCAAGCAATACTCGCGCCCCATCACCGGCTTGCGGAGGTCGGCGTCGATGAGCAACGTGCGGAAGTGCTGTCGCGCGAAGCTCTCGGCCAGCGCAATCGAAACGCTCGACTTACCGTGGCTCGCTCCTGCCGACGTCACCTGGATCACCTTGGGATGGTTTTCGTTCGTCGCGAAGGCGACGCTCGTGCGCAGATACGACGCCGCTTCGAGCGGCAACCCGCGGCGGCCCGTGCTCACCTTCGGAAACTCCGCCAGCACCGGCAGGTCGGTGATGCGCGCGAGATCCTCGGCGCCTCGGACCCGGGTGTCGAGGGCGTCACGCAGCAGCAGTAGGCCGTAGCTGAGGAACACCGCCAGCAACCCGGCGAGTGCCGCGTTGCGCACGGGCCGCGGCGCGACCGAATCGCGCGGCGGCTCGGCCTCCTCCAGCATCTCCAACCGTCCCACAGCGGCGGTGCGCAGCGCCCGCGCCGAAGAGAGTTGCAGCTGCAGCTCGGCGCGGTTGCGGGTCAAGCCTTCGACCGGAACGTCATCGATGGCGGCCGCCAACTCGGCGTCGATCGCGGCGATCTGTGCCTCCAAGCTAGCGATGATCGTCTCCAGCGAGCGGGTCGCGCGCTGCCCGTCCCAACGCACGGCCGCCTGCGCAATCGCATTTGCCAAGACGCTGGCTCTCGCCGGGTTCTCGTCCCGCACCAGCACCCGGATGACGCTGGACGTCCGCGCGTCGTCCGCGCGTAGGGTCAGCACATCGGCGAGATCATCGACTGATCTGCTCGTGGGCGTTGTGCTGCTCACCTCCCGTAACGCTTCGGCCAGCACTTGCCGCGAGCGAATCGCGGCCTGGTAGGTCGCCACGTCGAGTGTTGGAGCGGTCACCAGCGTCACCCCGAAGTCGCGCTGGTTCGGGTCCTGGGCCGACGCGACCAACGTGGCTCGCGCCTCGAAACTCGACGGCAGTGCGCGACTCACGAGGAACGTAGCCAGAGCGACGACCGCGGCCGCCACGAGCGCCGTGACCAGGCCGCGCCGAAACAGTGCAATGAGGTCGCGCAGCGTCGGTTCGTTGTCGTGTTCCACGCGTGTGTGTCCTTAGGAGTCGTCCAGCCTCGACGACCGGGCGGTTCCCCGACTGTACCAGACCGGCTTCTGACGACACTCACCTAGCCCCCTTGGCGAACAGCAACTGAAGCGGCTTCCGCACCAGCGGACCCCCTGAGCGCCATCGATGCGTCTTCGGCTCCGTGGACCGCCTTGACGTTCGCTGATGCCTTCGTCGTCCAAGCAGGGACGTACGAGTATGCAATCTGGGTCTATGATGCTCTCGGGGGTAGTCCGGTGACGATCGGGTGGCAGATGTTCCCGATTCATCCGTGACGACGGGAACGGTTGCCGACACCCGTAGGGGCTCGAGCGCGTGCCCGGGCCTGGACGCCGACCGACTCAGCGGCCTGTGCGAGCCGCGAGCACCAGCGGCGTCCGCACCAGGATCTCGATGTCCCACCACAGCGACCAGTTCCGTACGTAGGCCGCCTCCATCAACTGGCGATCCTCGAACGTGACGCCATTGCGTCCTTCGACTTGCCAGAATCCGGTCATCCCCGGCCGCGCGAGCAGGATGAGGTCGCGCGCTGTCCCGAGTCCGTCTCGCTCCCGTACGAGGTACGGACGAGGGCCAACGAGGCTCATGTCGCCTCGAGCGACGTTAATGAGCTGCGGCAGTTCATCGAGGGACAAGCGCCGCAACGCTCGGCCGATCCGGGTAACCCGGGGGTCGTCAGCGAGCTTGTGGAACTGCACGTACTCCTCTCGCAACCTTGGTTCCGACGCAAGCAACTGCGTCAAACGGTCGTCGGCA
>SKSV01000010.1 GCA_007122815.1 Trueperaceae bacterium
GCCTGTTTCGCCGCTAGCGACTTCACCGAGATGATGGCGGTCGTGCCGGTCCTCGATCAGCGGCTCGCCTCGACGATGGCGGACCGGGTGCGCGAGACCTCGCAGTGGGACCACCACCGCGAGCGCCTCGCGGGCCTCGGGAAGCTGGCGGCTGGACTCGCGCACGAGCTCAACAACCCGGCCGCCGCCATCCAGCGGACCGCTGTCGACCTCGGTAACTCGCTGGCCGAACTGGCGCTCGTCGCCCGCGAGGGGCTCGAAGATGCGGCCGGCGCCGAGCCGGTGGCGCGGATCGAAGCCCTGGCGACGGGCCGCACGATCGACACCGCGCCGCTGGACCGGCTCACCCGAAGCGACGCCGAAGAAGCCGTCGCCGAGTCGCTGGCCCGCTTGGGCATCGCGACGCCATGGACCCTCGCACCGGGGTTGGTCGCCGGCGGCCTGCGCGCCAGCGCTCTCGACCTGGCCCTCGACGGCTTGCGGCCCGCCGCCGCCACGCGGCTCGTTCGCTGGCTCCATGCCAAGCTCGTAGCTACCACGTTGCAGCAGGAGCTGGCCGCGGCCGCCGACCGCGTCGTCGACCTGGTGACGTCGGTCAAGGGTTTCTCGCAGCTCGATCGCGCCACGGTGGCGACGGACGTCGACGTCCGCGAGGGCCTCGCGTCGACGCTCGCGGTTCTGGCCCACCAGGTCCGCGCGCGCCGAATCACCCTCCGCGAGGAACACGCCCCGTCCCTGCCGCTCGTTCGGGGCGTCGCCGCGGAGCTCAACCAAGTGTGGCTCAACCTGCTCGACAACGCCATCGACGCGGCGGGCGAGGGTGGCACGGTCACCCTTCGCACCCAAGCACACGCCACCGAGGTGCTCATAGACGTCGAGGACGACGGACCGGGCATCCCGGCCGACATCGTCTGGCGGGTGTTCGAACCCTTCTTCACGACCAAGCCGGTCGGCGAGGGCACCGGTCTGGGCCTGGAGCTCACGCGGCGCGTGGTGATGGAGCACGGAGGCGACGTCCACGTGCGCTCGGAACCGGGCCGGACGGTGTTCCACGTGCGGTTGCCGGCCGCCACGACCCCTCTCCCGCCAGGGTGAGTCAACTCCCGCTGGCAGAGCATGGGGGTGATCGTGCGAGCTTGACAGCCCCCGCCCCCGCTGCTACGCTCCCCGGCATGACGTCGTTCGTCACCGCGCACCAGGACGATAATCGCGAGCTTTGGAGGCCCGGGGCGTAAGGCGTCGCAACACGACATCGTGGATCACCCCGAGGCTTCCCCTCGGGGTGATCTCTTTGGTCGAGCGCACCAGCGCAGCGCGCGCTCACCGTGAGGGAGGACGAAACATGTCGAGCACTCCGGGCGTCACGCACACCCAGGTCGGCGAAGGTAGCGGCGCCGAAGGCGACGCCGCTACCTCGCAACCAGCCAGGCGCCTGGTGCGCGAACTAGGCGAGCACGTCGGCGAGAACGTGACCCTGCGCGGTTGGGTTCACCAGCGCCGCGACCTCGGCGGCATCCAGTTCCTGCACCTGCGCGACCGCAGCGGCATGGTGCAGTGCGTCTTCGAGGGCGCCGAGGTCCCCCTGCACGAGTCGAGCGTCGAGGTGCGCGGGCGCGTGGTCGAGAGCGCCAAGGCGCCGGGCGGCATCGAGGTCCACGGCGACGCGCTCGAGGTGATCAGCCTGGCCACCGCACCGCCCCCGGTGGAGCTCGCGAAGGAGGCCTTCCACAACAACCCGGACACGCTGCTCGAGTACCGCCACGTGAGCGTGCGTGGCCTGCGCGCTCAGGCCACGCTCAAGGTGCAGGCGGAGCTGGTGCGCGCCTTCCGCGC
Source organism: Trueperaceae bacterium (assembly GCA_007122815.1). GTDB lineage: Bacteria > Deinococcota > Deinococci > Deinococcales > Trueperaceae > CSSed10-48. The sequence continues at coordinate 1,834 of SKSV01000010.1, forward strand.
TCACCTGAGCGAGCTCGACTTCACCGAGGTGTTCACGCCAAAGCTGGTGGCGGCCGGCGCCGAGGGCGGCGCGAACCAGTTCGAGGTCGACTATTACGGGCAGCGCGCCTACCTGGCGCAGTCGCCGCAGCTCTACAAGCAGATCATGGTGGGGGTGTTCGAGCGCGTCTTCGAGGTCGCTCCGGTCTACCGCGCCGAGCACTCCCACACCAGCCGTCACCTCTCGGAGTACCTCTCGCTGGACGTCGAGTTCGGCTTCATCCGCGACGACGGCGACGTGATGGACCTGCAGGAGTCGCTGCTCAAGGTGATGGTCGACGCGGTCGGCGCGCGCTGCGCCAGGGAGCTGGCGCTGCTCGGCGCGGAGCTGCCCGACACCGGCGTGGAGTTCCCGCGCATCACGCTGCTGGAGGCGCGACGGTTGGTCGCGGAGCGCTACGGGCACGAGAGCGGCGGCAAGGACCTCGACCCTGAGGCGGAGCGCTTGATCGGCCGCTGGGCGCATGAGGAGCACGGCAGCGACTTCGTGTTCGTCACCAACTACCCGCGCGCCGCGCGGCCCTTCTACACGTACCCCACGCCGGACGGCCTCACCCGCGGGCTCGACCTGATCTTCCGCGGCGTGGAGATCACCAGCGGCGGCCAGCGCGTCCACGAGCACCGCGTGCTGCTCGAAGAGCTCCGCGAGCGGGGCATGGACCCGGCCGGCTTCGCGAGTTACCTCGAGGTGTTCCAGCACGGCATGCCGCCGCACGGGGGTTTCGCGATCGGCGCCGAGCGCCTCACCGCGCTGCTGCTGGGCATCCC
>SKSV01000250.1 GCA_007122815.1 Trueperaceae bacterium
GTCGGGCGACGCCCGTCGGCGCGCCGAGGTGAAGCTGAGCTGGCCGTACGTGAGCGGCACCGATGGGCTGGGGCACTTCAGCGTGCGTTACCTGGCACAGGTGGACCCAGAGTCCGGTGGTTGGCTGGCGGAGCGCTTCCTGGGGGGCGCGGTGGTCGACTCTCATCTCGCCTGGGAGCTGCATCACCGGCTGTACGACGAGCGTGGCAGTGGCGAGCTGCGCGTGGACTACCTTCCCAGCCTGCCCTCCCTGACTAGCGACGAGGTCGACCCCGCCGAGCTCGGCGTGCGCGCGCGCTACCAGACCGACACGAGCCTCGGCACGCCGAGCGTGCGCGTTTCTCTCGAGCGCTCGGACGCCCGCGTCCCGGGACGCTGGGAGTACGACCTCGGCCTCGTCGGTGACGGTGAGGGCGTGCGCGGGCGCTTCGACACGCGGGGCTTCATCGACACCGACCCTGAGGTGAACCGAGCGCTCGCCCCGTCGAACGTCCCGCGCGGCGAGCCGCGGAGGGTCTTCACGCGCCTGCGCCTCGACCCGCTCGAGCCGGCGCGCCTCAGCGTCGGGCCCGTGAGGTTCGTGTCCGGGGAGCTCGACCTGGGGCTCTTCGAGGACGCCAGCGACCCCACCAACCGCCGCGCCGCCGCCCGGCCCTTCAGCCAAGCCGGTCGCGCGCGCGTGGCTCACGTGCTGCAGCTCGAGCCGCTGCGACCCTGGTCGGGTCTTCAGCTCGACGCCCGCAACAGCTTCGACGGTCGCTACTACGACACCGGTGAGCGCCTGGTGCTTTGGCGCACGAACCTCGGGGCGCGCCAGGCGTTCGGCAACGCCGGCGAGCTCGGCGTGACCTTCGACCGCGACGTCAACGAGGGAGAGACGCCCTTCCGCTTCGACTCGATCACGCGCCGCAACCGCACCGAGATCGGCGTGCGCCTGCGCCTCGCTCCCTGGCGCTGGGCGAGCCTCGACCACCGCAGCGGCTACGTGCTCCTGGACACGCGCCGCCCGGAGGACGAGGGCTGGCAGCCCTTGGACACGAGCCTTCGGCTGCTCGCCAACGTCCCCGCCGTCGACGTCACGTTGCGCCACCGCTACGGTCCCGAGGAGGGAACACCTCACACGCTCGAGGGTGCCCTGGTGGTGCGCGCGCGTAGCGCCCCCGCGGAGCTGAGCTTCAGCCTCCGCCACCTCGAGGACCTCGCGCCGGAGACCGAAGACGACGTGAGCGTGAGCGAGACCTCCACCAGCGCGTCCTGGTCGGTGAGCGTGGAACGCGTGGCGCTACTCAACCTGCAGACGAGCTACCGCCCGCTGCCGCAGCCGGCGCAGGACGGCACGCGGCGTCACTGGTCACCGCTAGACGTACGCCTGGAGCTCGGCTCGCTGCGCGAGCGCGACACGCGGCCGGGCCTGCGAGCCGAGCTGCGTTTCGACCTGAACGAGGGTGAAGCGGAGCGCCTCAGCGTGAACGCAAGAACGCGCTTGTGGGGGGCGGAGCTCGAGGCCACCCAGCGCATCGACCTGCCCGAGGGGCGGGTATCGGACGCACGTATCACGCTCTCGCTCCCGGAGCGCTTCAGCGTGGTGCTGCGCGGGGTGACCTGGCTGCCGCCGGTGTGGGTCGGCGCCGAGCCGCCGGAGGAGACCGCGCGACAGGTGGCGCTCTCGCTGCGCGACACGCGCGCCGACGGGCCCGCGCGCTGGGAGTTCGGTGTCCGCACCACCTTCGACCCGCAGCTCCTGGCGGGCGAGGGGGGGCGCCGCGACACCTTCTTGGACCTGCGCGTAGAGCTCTTGCGCGAGCGCCTCGGGCCGCTCGACATGACCTTGGCGGGCTTCGCCGAGTGGCGACTGGAGGACGACGCGCTCGATCGCACGCACCTGCGCCGTGCCTCGCTGACGCTGGGCGTCGATGCTTTCGAGCGGGTCGGGTTACAAGGGAGCATGAGCTACGTAGGCACGTACTCGAGCGTGCAGGAGCAGCTGACGCGAGCCGAGCTGCAGCTCGACCGGGTGACGCTCAGCGTGCGCGCGAGCGATCAACTCACCGTGGGAGCGCAGCTGAGCGACGTCTGGGACTTCACCCGGACGCGCGCCGACCAGAGCCCGTGGAACTTCCGTCCCGAGGTCTTCTTCGTCTGGGACCGCTGCTGCTGGGCCCTCGCGGCTGCCTACGACACGGGCACCGGCGACTTGCGAGTGGTGCTGACCGGCCCCGGCGCCGAGACCGGCATCGAGGAGGTCCTCCCCACCCCGTTCGGGTTGGAGCGCCGGCCCCTGCCGGAGGATGAAGCGCCGTGAGGAAGCTTCGCACCTTCACGCTCGCCCTGGCCGTGCCGGCGCTGCTGGCGCTGAGCGCGTGCACCGGCACCTTCCAGGAGGGAACCCCGCTGGTGCTGCTGGTGGCGAACGGGGACGAGGACAGCGGATCGCAGGTGCTGGCGTTCCTGGTGGAACCGCCTGGGCCAGCCAGCCCTCGGGAGGTCACCCCCTTGGGAGGCGGCGACCTGGCACCGGACCTCACCCTGCCGCTACGCGCTTGGGACTGGGTCGACAGGGACCCGCTGGCGGCCGGCGGCGGGACCGCCCGCACCCAGCTGGTGGTGCTCGCCACCCGACAGGCGCCGGCGCAGA
>SKSV01000131.1 GCA_007122815.1 Trueperaceae bacterium
GTCGCGGCGGCCGGGGGGCCGGGGCGCCCGTGGTCGCGGCGCCGGCAGGCGCCGCTCTCAGGTCGTACGATGGCCGGCATGGATCCGGTTGCCGCCTCCCTAATCGTGCTGCTCGTCGCCTACCTCGTGGGCGGCGCGCCGCTCGGCGGGCTGCTGGTGCGGCGCGCCACGGGCCTGCACCCCAGACTGCTGAACCCGCATCTGCTCGGCGTCGAGAACGTGCTGCGCGTCGCCGGCCCGCAGGTCGCGGTCGCCAGCTTCCTCCTCGACGTGCTCAAGGGAGTGCTGGTGGTGGGCATGTTCCAAGGGAACCCTTGGGCCGCTCTCGGCGTCTACGCCGGTCACCTCTACCCCTGGCCGTGGGGGAAGTGGTTCGACACCCCGCGCGGGCGCGGCAACGGCGTGCTCCTGGGCCTGCTGGCGGGACTCGCCGCTGCAGGGCTCGCGTCTTGGTGGGTGCTGGCGGTGCCCGTGTGGGTCTACGCCGCGCTCCTCACCGGCACGCGCTACGTGGCGCTGGCGACCGCGGCTGGCCTGGTGGCGCTGCCCATCGTGCTCGTGTTGGTGGGCGCGCCGGTGGAGGCGCTCGCCGCCACCGCGCTCATCGCCGCCATCGGTGTGTGGCGCCAGAAGGGGGCGCTGGCGCGCGCGCGCGACGGCACCGAGGCGCGTTTCGGCTACCCGCCTCCTGTGCTCGGGCTCCGGCCCGAGGTGGTGCTTGCGGCCTTCATGGCGCACCCGCTCACCATCGACGACCTCTGGCAACCCGCTTCGCAGCGCTGGCTGCGGCGCTTCGTGGCGCGCGGCTGGCTGCGCGAGGAGTGGCTACGGCGCGCGCTGCTGCTCATGCGCCCGATGGTGCAGGGTGAGATCTCGGGCATCCAGCTGAGCGACGGACGCGAGCTGCGCGTGCTCCTGATCGGCGGGCCGATGCTGCCCGACCAGATACGCAACTACCCCGACGTGGCGGAGCGTATGGCCGTGCAGGGTGCGCGCATGGCGCGCGAGTTCGGCGCCGAGGCCTTCGGCTTGGGCGCCTTCTGGTCCACCGTCGGCGACAAGGGGCTACGCATCCAGGAGGCGGTGCCCGACATCGCCATAACCAACGGCGGCGCCTACACCGCCGCGACCGTGCGGGCGGCGGTGCCCGGGCTGCTCGAGCGCTTCGCCGAATCCGGCGGCACCCTGGGCAACGCCTGCGCGGCGGTCGTGGGAGCGAACGGTGTGGTCGCCTTCGGGGTGGCGCGCGGCATCGCGGGGGAGGTCGCGCGGCTGGTGCTCATAGGCAGAGACCGCGAGCGGCTGTCGCGCAGCGCGAACACGCTGCAGCGCAAGCACCCCGAGCTCGAGATCGTGGTCTCCACCGACGTGGCGGACTGCGCGCAGGCCGACCTCATCTTCACCGCCACCTCCGACCCCGCACCCGTGATCTTCGCCGAGCACGTCAAGCCCGGTGCTTGGGTGTTCGACATCGGCCGGCCCGCCGACGTCGACGAGAGCGTGCGGAGCGTGCCGGGCGTGCAGGTGATCCCGGGCGGGGTGGTGCGACCTCCCGGCGGGATGCGCTCGGCGATCGACCTGCACTTCGGCACCGCGAAGGTGCCCGCGTGTATGGCCGAGACCATGATCATGACGGCGATGCGCTCGTTCGACCGGCGCTCGCTCGGCCCGATGACGCGTTCGGCCGACATCGCTTACTACCTCGAGGCCGGCGAGTCGCTCGGCTTCGAGATCGTCACCGAGGACGACCGGACGCCGGCCGTCGCGGCCTGAGAACGTGGCGCGCGCCTACCGCCTGGTGGGTCGGGCCAACGAGGCCGAGGGCGCGCTGGCGGCGGCCCTCTGGGAGGCCGGCTGCAGCGGCGTCTTGATTGACGGCGACGACCTCGTGGCGGTGTTCGCCGACGACGAGGCCGAGGTGCCGCAGGGCGGGAGCTGGGAGGACGTCGACGAGACGGACCACGTGGCGGCCTACTTCGAGGGGCTCGACGCGGTGCTGGCAGGCTCGGTGGTGGTGGCGCCCACGCACCGCAGCGTGACGCTGAGCGCGGGGCAGAGGGTGATCTGGCTGGACCCCGGCATGGCGTTCGGGACGGGCCATCACGAGAGCACGCGGCTGGCGCTGGCGGCGCTCGCCGACCCTGCCCGCGACCTGCGCGGCAAGCACGTGCTGGACGTGGGGACGGGGTCGGGCTTGCTGGCGATCGTGGCCGACCTGCTCGGCGCCGCGCAGAGCGTGGGCCTAGACGTCGACCCCGTGAGCGTGGAGGTGGCGCGCGCCAACGCCGAGCTCAACCGCTCGCGGGCAAGCTTCGAGCTCGCCGACTTCACGCTCGCGCCGCTGCCCGTCACTGCCACGGCGGGGAGCGCCGACCTGCTGGTGGCGAACCTGTTCGCTGAGCTGCACGAGACGCTGATGCCGACCTACGCCGAGGTGTTGCGCCCGGGCGGCCGCGCGATCCTGAGCGGCATCCTCGACGGGCGCGAGGCGCTCGTCAGGCGAGCCGTGCGCTCACCCTTGAAACTGTTGCACGCCGAGCGTGAGGGAGAGTGGTGGATGCTCGAAGTCGAGCGTGAGCGCGACGATGAGCGCGAGGACGACCGCGAGCGCGGGCTCGACCGCGAGCGCGA
>SKSV01000003.1 GCA_007122815.1 Trueperaceae bacterium
CGCCGCCGGGCGACCAACAACGAGCCGCGTGACCGACACACCGCGCCGTCGCGATCGAGCCGATCAGTACTTTCCCAGCAAGCCGCGGTTCACGGCCCGGCGCTCCGCCAGCCGGAAGGCCAGCAGGCCGAGAGACAGGTAGACCACGCCGTTCACGAGGAGCGACACCCAGTCGCGCGCCCCGAAGGAGGCGAGCGTGGCTCCGTCGACGAGCCCCAGGCGCACCATGTCGATGCCCTTGACCACCGGCGCGAGCTCCAGCCAGGGTGCCATCGAGAGCGGCACGAAGGCGAAGGCCAGGAACACGAACTGCATCACCTGCAGTAGAGCGCTGATCTGCTTGTAGACGAGCGCCAAGCCCGCCACCATGTAGCCGAGCCCCACCACGGACACGAAGGTCGGTGCCAGCACGGCGACGAGGAGGGGTACGTCGAAGCTGAGCCACTGCCCGGCGGTCAGCATCGTCAGGGTGAGCATGCCTATCGTGATGAGGAGGTGTACCCCGAGGGTGCCGAGCATTCGCGCGAACAGGATGCGGGTCATCCCGACGGGCGACATCGCCAGCTGCTCGAGCGTGCCGCGGGTGGCTTCGGTGGTGAGCTCCCACCCCATGCTGGAGACGCCGAGCAGGAGCAGGAACCAGAAGGCGTTCCCGACGATGGCGAAGCGCAGGTTGGCCTCCACGGTGGCGGGGTCGCCGACCACGCTGATGCCGAGGAACATCGCGAGGAAGATCACGTAGAAGGTGATGATGAGGCTGATCGTGTTCGGCAGGTAACGCAGGAGCTCTATCACGACCTTGCGGACGTTGGCGCTGATGACGGCGCTCTGCATCATGGCGTGCTCCTAGTTCCCGGCCGCGCGGGCGGCGACGGCGAGCGGGTCGGCGTGGGGGACGGGTGTGGGGGCGCGCTCACCACGGACCAGGCGGCGGAAGACGGTCTCGAAGTCGATGACGCGGCGGTCGATGCTCTCCACCAGCGTCCCACCGTCGCGCAGCACGTCAATCAGGGTGTACAGGTCGTCGCCGCGCTCTAAGTCGACCTGGACGCGCTTGCGGTCGTCGAGCAGCGTGACCCTGACCAATCGCTCGCGCAGCGCGGCCTCTTGGCGGTCGCTGACGGGCCGGTCCAGCTCTAGCTCGTAGGCACGCGAGGCGAAGAGCCTCAGCAGGTGATCCACCCTGTCGTCAACCAGCACGCGGCCGTGGGCGATCACGACCGTGCGCTCGCAGAGGTCCTGCACCACGGGCATGTCGTGCGTGCTGACGATCACGGTGCGGCCTTCTGATTGCAGCTCACGCAGCAGCCCACGCACCTCGTAGCCGGTCTCGACGTCGAGCCCGAGCGTGGGTTCGTCGAGCAGCACGACGTCGGTGTCGGCCAGCACTGCGACCGCCAGGGCGAGCTTCTGCTGCATGCCGCGCGAGAGGTCGCTGACCAACGCGTTGCGCCTCGCGCCCAGCGAGAAGCGCTCGAGCAGCTCGTCGATGCGGTCGCGCACGGCGCGGCGGGGCACACCACGGTTCCCGGCGAAGTACTCGAGGTTCTCCCTCGCCGTGAGCCTCCAGTAGAGGTTGCGGTTACCTTCCAGCACGGCCGCGAGGTGCCGCAAGGCGCGCCGGCGCTCGCGCTCGACGTCGTGGCCCGCGACGCTCAGGCGTCCCTCGTCCGGCCTGACGAGGCCACACAACGCCTTGATGGTTGTCGTCTTACCGGCACCGTTCGGCCCGAGGAGTCCGACGAGCTCGCCGCGCTCCACCCCGAAGGTCACGTCCTGGACCGCGGTGACGGCCGGGCTGCGGCGGCCGCGCGCCGGGTAGGTCTTGGTGAGCCCTTCGACCTGAACTATGGGATCGCCCGCCTGCGTGCCCTGGTGGGCGGAGCTGGCGGGCGATCGCTGGAGTCGATTGGACATCGGGGTTTAGGCGGCGCCGCTGAAGCGGGGGCTCTTCTGGCGCTCGCGCTCGCTCTGGTGGTCGCGCTCGCTCTTGCGGCGGCGGAGGACTGGCCACGTGAAGAGGGAGGGACGGCTGCGGGCGGCGTGGATGAGGTCGTCTTCGTGGATGTACCCGTGGGCTTGAGCATGGTGGCGGCGGTTCTTCAGCTCGTGTTCGAGTTCTACCGCGTAGAGGTGGGTGGTGATCGCGAGTGGGCTGATGCTGTTCATCGTAAGCCTCCTGGCTGGGTGCGAGAGCGGGGTCGTGGCTTGCACTGACAGGAGTGTAAACCCAACCTTGCTATTCTGTCAAGCCCCTCTTTCTGCTTTGACATCTCGCGTTTCCAAGACGATGCCTGGCGGGCTTGGCGCCCGCCGGAATCGAACCCCGGCCGTCAAGCTATCGGGGCGTGCCTACTCGAGGTCGTTACCGCTGCCGCGCTGGCTCGCACGTCGGTCCCCAGGCAGGCTGGGACGCTCGTGCTTCGGCCTCATCAGCGCGAACACTGCCTCGTAAGCCTCGGGAGTAGCGTCACTTCGCACCGCCTCCACGTCGAGGCGCAGGCCGTCGAAGAGCTTCGCGGTGGCGCTCAGGACCGCCAAGCGCGACCCGCGCACCACCACCAGCGTCACGTCCGTCTGGCGTCGTCCGTCACCGAAGGCGACGCTCACACCGAGCTTGGAGGCGCGC
>SKSV01000381.1 GCA_007122815.1 Trueperaceae bacterium
CCCAACTCGCTAAGCCCGGTGATCGTCCAGGTGACGCTGTCGTTGGCAGGGGCGATCCTCTCCGCGGCAGGACTCTCGTTCCTCGGCCTCGGCGCCCAGCCTCCTACGGCGGAGTGGGGCAGCATGCTCAACAGCGCTAGACAGTACATCCGCGACGCGCACTGGGCCGTCACCTACCCTGGCTTGGCCATCGTCGTCACCGTGCTGGCGCTGAACATGGTCGGCGACGGTCTACGCGACGCCCTCGACCCGCGCCGTACCGACTGACCCGCGCCGTACCGACTGACCCGCGCCGTACCGACTGACCCGCGCCGTACCGACTGACCCGCGCCGTACCGACTGGGCGAAAGCGTGGGTCTCGAGCCGTGCTCAGCGTCGGCGCCCGTCAGGGCCGCTGACCCTCTGGGGCGCCGAGGGGTGTGGCGTCGAGCGTCGCCGGCGTCAAGACCTCGCCTTCGGGAAGCACACCCGCCAGGTGCAGCACGTAGGCGACCACGTCGAGGTAGGCCTCGTCGTCGAGGCGCCCCGGGTCCCAGCGGGGCATGGCGGCGCGCACGTACGCGTACAGCCCGGCCGCCGTCCCGAAGCGCGCCAACGCCTGCGGGTCGTCGAGCGGTGGTGCCTCGCCTAGCGAGAACGCCGTCTGCCGCACCGCGATCTCCTGTGGCGTCATCTGCGGCGGGTTCAGCGGTCCGTGGCAGCGGAAGCAGTCGTAGTGGTCCGCCGGGAAGGCCGCGCGGGCCTCGGCGAAACCGCGGCCCGTGGCGCCGTGGCACGTGGTGCAGCTGAACGCGTAGACGGCCTCGCCTCGAGCCAGTTGCCGAGCGTGAGCGTCGGATGCTACGGGATCGTCGGTCTCCTGCCCGGCCGCCATGCCGGTCACTACCGCCAGCGACGCCACCAACCACACCCCGGCCAGGAGCAGGCCGTGACGCACGCTCAGCGCTGCGGCGGCAACGCCGCCCCTTCCGTCTCCAGGAAACGCGTCAGGAGGGCCACCGCCGCCTCGAGGTCGCTCTTGGCGAGCATCTCCGTGACCGTGTGCACGTAGCGTGAGGGGTTCGAGAGTGTGATGCTGGCGACCCCGCCGCGGCTGCGCTGGATCGCACCTGCGTCGGTTCCGCCGCGCGGCAGGACCTCGAACTGGTGCGGGATCCCGTGCTCCTCCGCCAACCCCGTCATCACGTCCACCAGCCAGCCGTGACTCACCATCGAGGAGTCGCTCACCTTGATCCCGACGCCCTGGCCCAGGCGTGTGACCGCCAGGTGCTCCTTGACCCCGGGTGTGTCGATCGCGAGGGTCGTGTCGAGCGCCACCCCCACGTCGGGCTCCAGCGCGAAGGCGCTGGTGATGGCGCCGCGCAGTCCGACCTCCTCCTGCACGCTGAAGACCCCCACCACACGCACCGCGGGTGCCTCCAGGCGGCGCAGCGTCTCGAGCAGCACCCAGCATCCGCTGCGGTCGTCGAGCGCCTTGCCCACGACAGTGTCACCCAGGTCGACGAACGGTTGGTGGAGCGTGACCATGTCACCTATGCGCACCTCGGCCTTGACGGTCTCGGCGGGGAGCCCAAGGTCGACCACGAAGTCGCTCAGCGGTGGGATCTTCTTGCGCTCCTCGGCGCTTGCCACATGCACGGGCTTCACGCCGGGGTTCAGCACGCCCACTCGTGGCGTGCCGTGACGCGCGTGGACGACGACCAGCCGCGCGAAGAGGTTGCGCGCGTCGAAGCCGCCGAGGTTCTGGAGGCGGATGAAGCCGCGCTCGTCGACGTGGCTGACGACGAAGCCGATCTCGTCCATGTGGGCGCTGATCATCACCACCGGCGCACCCTCCGGCCCGCCGGCGTCCACGATCAGGTTGCCCATGGTGTCGACGTGTGCTCCGGACGCCAGGTCTCCGAGCTCTCGCGCGATGAGGTCGCGCACGGCTTCCTCGCGCCCGGGCACGCCGGGGGCTTCGGAGAGCCGTCGCAGCAGGTCGTAGTCGTGTGCCATGCGCGAGGCTACCATCGCTCAGCCGGCTGAACGCGCCCCGCGCGCGGCACCACGCAGGAGCAACACGCTCACGACTCCCGCAGGAAGCGCCACGTACCAGAGGTCGAGCGTGAAGGTGACGATTAGGTTGACGGGTTTGGCTATGAAGGCGCCTCGCACCTCGCTCGCGTGGGCCCAGCCGCCGTTGACGGTGAGGTCCAGCACGCCCGCCAGAACCGCGGTCAGCGGCGCGTACAGCAGCAGGAACCCCAGGACGAGGCCGAGGACGCTCAAGCCGCGCGCGCGCCGGAAAGCTGGAGCGAAGGCGAGGGCCAATAGCAGCGTGGCGATGGCGTACGCGAGAGCGTCCAGCCACATCGACGGGCCCAGTGCGGTCCTGACCCCAGCGGCCGCTCCCGCCACCTCGATGGCCGCGAAGCCTAGCGCGCCCAGCGCGAGCGCGAGGAGCGGGTACGCGGCTCTCACGCGGCGCTCCCTGTGATCGAACGCATGTGGGCGACGCTCGCGCGAACTCCCGCCTCCTCGGTGCCGATCTCCAGGCACACGGTGCCCGCGAAGGTCGCCAGGTACTCGCGGAAGGGTGCGTAGTCGATGCTCCCCGCGTCGGTCGCGAGGTGCTCGTCCAGCTGCC
>SKSV01000288.1 GCA_007122815.1 Trueperaceae bacterium
AGACTTCGATGAAGCCGGGTTGAACGTCGTTGGCAAGAAGTTCAAGGACGCATCGGTGTTCTTCAACGATGTTTCAGACATCAATGAGGTGGAACTTCGGCGATGGCTCGAGAAGGCACGAGAGATCCGATGGGACTACAGGAGTCTCGTCGCGCGCAAAGGGCGGCTAGAGAGGATGAAGTAGGGCGCAACACATGCGGCGTTTCGGGCACCGCCAATGTCCGAGCCGGATCCACGTGCGTAGGCGACCACGCGAGGGTCGCGGGTGTCGTTGGGCGGGCGAATGACTCTGGCGGCGCCCGTGGTGGAGGCTCACGCTTCGTACGGAAGCATCGGCCGGCGTGCTCGTCGGCACGAGCCGCTCGAGCGAGGTGGAGTCATGCATCGTTGGGTCCTGATCGTCCTGCTCTTCGTCGGAGCACACTTTGGAGCGTCGTACCTGGTGCCCCTGAAGGAGGAGGATCGCGGCGCGTTCGGCGGCCTCCTGCGCTGGGTGTGGCCGTGGTCCGTGGGCGATCGAGGCTTCCTCGGCATGCAGGACGGCTTGCAGGTCCCGATGCCCGGGTTCTGGATCGCGATGGCTGCGGCAGGGGCCCTCGTTGCGGCCGCTTTGGCCCTGCTCGGCTGGATCGTGCCGACCGGCTGGTGGCGTGCCCTGACGGTGGTCGGTGCGGCTGCGCTGCTCGTGACCTTGGTCGGCTTCCTCGGGTGGACGAAGGTCCTCCCGATAGCGCTCGCCGTCACTCTGATCTGGATCGTGTTAGCTCGCGTGCCGGTTCCCACGTAGGCCGCTCGCCTCGACGTCATCCAGGAACTCACTCAGGACCGCGTTGAAGCGCTCGGGTTGCTCCAGGTTGGCGAAGTGGCCTGCGTCGGGGAGGGGTACCACGCGGGCGTCGGGCGCTTCGTCGAGCGCCGCGAGCGTCGATGCCAAGGCAGCGTTGATGCCCTTGTCCAACGCTCCCTGGATGAGCAGGAGCGGCAAGCGGGCCGAGCGCACTGTGCCGGTGTAGTCGTACCGGGCGATGTGCCGCGGGATCTGTAGCATCGCAGTCTTGCTGACCTGCCGGTACAGTTGCGCGAGTTCGGCGCCGACGGCCTTGTCTCGAGAGGCGCTGGCGCCCACGAGGCGTGCCACTCCGCCTACACCGAGGAGGTGTACCGACCCGACCGCCATCCAATACGTGAAGCGCCCGCTGCCGAGTTCGGCGGTGGTACCGAAGGTGGTGAGCGATCGCAGGCGTTGGGGTTCAGCGCTGAGCAGCTCGTATCCGATCAGCCCACCCAGCGAGTTCCCCACGAAGTGAAGCGGCTTCACGCGGAGGTTGTCGAGGAGCGCGACGACGTCCCGCGCCAGCGCGGCCGGCGTGTAGTCCGCGGGCGTCGGTTGCGCCGGGTTGTTGGTCCCGCCGTGACCGCGGAGCGAGAGCAGGAGCACCCGGTACCGGTCGCGGAACCGCTCGGCTTGCGTCGCGAACTGGTGGAGGTTCGCACCGAGACCGTGGACAAAGGCGACGACGGGTGCTTCGGTGGGGCCCTCGAGTACGTACTCCATTGTGATGCCGGTCGTGAGGAGAACCGTATTCGTGCGCACGCCGCCTCCTTCTGGGCGCGCCTTTGGTGGTAGCGGCGTATCGTCGCGCAGCAGATTCATGCGGTCATGGTAGCGCGGGGCCCCCCGGGTTTCCGGCGTTCGCCGAGAAGCGAGCAAGGGCGCCAGGGTCCAAGTCAAAGGGTCCGAAACGGTCTAGTGGGGCGCCTTGGGCGAGTTCGGGTAGCCTGCCGTCGTGAAGCGAATGAAACGGGGAGAAGCGCGAAGCTACGCCGACGTCACGAGTTGGCGCGACTACGAAGAGAAGCTCCCGGCAGCGTTCCAGCTGTCGGGCGAGCACCCACAGGAGGAGTGGTTCGACTGGCGCGACATCTCCGTGCATGTCGACCGATTGGCGGCCCCAGACGCACCGCTGAAGCTCCTGCTGATCCATGGCATCGGAGGGTACGGCCGCATCGTTCTGGGGTTCGGCGCACCCTACCGGCCGGAGTTATGCGAGGTCGTCGCACCAGACCTTCCCGGCTACGGTCTCACCCGTGCCCCCACGGACCGGTTCCGTTTCTCCGGGTGGGTCGAATGCCTCCACAGCTTCATCGAATCCGAGCTGAGACGCGATGGTCGACCAATCGTCTTGGCTGGTTTGAGCCTCGGTGGAATGGTCGCCTACCACGTCGCCTGTACAGCGCGTGTGAAGGGGTTGATCGCCACCGCTTTCGTGGACATGACGGATGCAGAGGTGGCGGTCGGCGTGTCACGTTTCGTGCGCCTGAGCCGGTTGGCGCTGCCGTTGGTCAAGAGGTTGCCGCCGGCGATGGCCGGTCTGCGCATCCCGGCGCGACTGCTGTCGAAGGTGTACGCCATCTCCAACAACCCGGAGCTCTCGCGTTTGGCCTCGAACGACCCGAACGGCGGTGGAAACAGCGTGCCCATCTCGTTCCTGCGCTCGATCATGGCAACGCCGCCAGCCATCGAGCCGGAGCAGTTCAGGCGCTGCCCCGTTCTGTTGGCGCACCCCGGTGAGGACCGGATGACCGACATTGCCTTCAGCAGGCAGTTCTTCGACCGCCTGGCGGCGCCGAAACGAATGGTCGTTCTCGACGGTGCTGGGCATTGGCCTATCGAGGAGCCTGGGGCGACACAGATGAGGGAAGCGGTAGGTAGCTTCTTGGAGGGCGTGGCGAGGGATCTTCGCCGTCGATGAGTTGATGGATGAGCTTCGCCAGAGGCTCACGGCCCGCTCCGAAGACAGCCAGCAGAACGGACGTCGAAATGCAGCTGGCGACTGAACTAGACAAGCTGCGGTATCCAATCGGACGTTTCCGGCCGCGAGCCGGCCTCTCCTCGCTGGGGATTCAACGACAGATCGAGGATTTGACTGCTCTACCACGTCGGGCCTCGGCTACCCGATCTAGTGCCGGGCCGTGCCGCACCTCCCCCGCACCTCGGCCGCGTTGGTGCAGTTGCTGGTTCCGGTCGTCGCCGCCCTCGGGGCGGTCGCACTCCTGGGCGAAGCCAGCACCCTGCGATTGGTCCTCGCCGCGGCCCTAGTGCTGGGCGCTCCTGTCTGGTCGGTCAACCCTGGACGTCAGTCTTCGTCGAGGAACCCGAAACTCGGCAGCGCTTCCATCGTCGCGACCACAGCGCGCAGCAGCGCCAGCGCGGCCTCCGCGTCGCGCAGGTCGGCGACCTCGACCGGCGAGTGCGAGTAGCGCCGCGCCAGGCACAATGAGGCAGCGGGCACCCCACGGCCCGACCAGGCGATCGCCGCGGCGTCGTTGTTACCACCGGCGAACACCGCTTCCTGCAGCGCCACGCCCTGCGACTCGGCGAGCCGCCGCAGGTAACGCCGCACGCCCTGGTGCACCAGGAATCCGCGGCCGCCAGCGCCGGCGGCGACCTGCACGACCGGCCCTGCCCCGATGGCGACGTCGAGGTCGCGCGTGCGGTGCATGTCGGGCGTGTCGCCACTGGGCATGGTGTCGAGCGCCAGGGCCAGGTCGGGTTGCCAGCGCGTGCCGGCGACGCCTGCGCCCTTGAGGCCGACCTCCTCCTGGCTCGTGAACGCCGCAACCAGTGTGCCGGCTGGCGGCGGTCCGTCCTCGAGCAGCTGGGCGAGGATGGCGCAGCCGAGCCGATCGTCGATGGCCTTGCCGACCACCAGCGGCGCGTCGTGGCCGAACGCGCGCACCTCGCTCACGAACGCCAGCGGGTCGCCAACTTCGATGCCCATGGCCGCCACAGACGCAGCCGACGCGGCACCGACATCGACGTACATGTCGCGCACCGCCGGCGCGCTGCCGCGATCCGCTTGCGCCTGGTAGTGTCCCGCCTTCACGCCGACCACGCCCAGGTGGCCGCGGACGCGCACTAGCCGGGCCGGCAGCGTGGCGGGGATGACGCCGCCGATCGTTTCGAAGCGGAGGAAGCCGTCGGGCTCGATCGCCTTCAACAGCAGGCCGATCTCATCGGTGTGCGCGGCGATCAGGACGGTGGGCCCGTCGCGCGCGCCGCGGCGCACGGCGTACAGGTTGCCCACAGCGTCGACGGTGACCTCGTCGCAAACGCTGGCGAGGGCGTCGCGAAGGTGTCGCACGAGGGGACGCTCGTGGCCGGCGACGGCGTCGATCGCGGCGAGGTCGGTGAGGCGTTCGAGCAGGCTCGGCATGCGCGATCATCGCATGCACGCCAACACGAGAGCGCCGCGGTGAACGCGTCGGCGCGTCAGACGCGCGCGAGCAGCCCGTCCGGGTCACCGCGGTACTCGACGTTGCCGCTGACCTCCATCAGGTCAACGATCCCGGGATCGCGTCGGCCTCTCCATTCTGACTGGCCGCAGACGGCGTGTACTCGGATGCCGCCGCTCATCCAGCATGGCCAGCCTCGGGCAACGCACCTTCGCACGCGAAGCGGTGGCGTGGCCGATGTGCCTGGGAGTTGTTGTCCTCGAGCCCTGTGAAGATGTCGAAGAGCTCAGGAGGAAACTCTTCGAACTCGATCAGCGCTCTCGCCCGGATCGCAAGACCTGCAGGTGATAGCGGGACTAGGGCGACGGGGCGACGTCGACGGAATCACCCCGCGGCCGCAGATGGAGTTGATCTGACGGTGCGGCAGGTGCACGCTGCTGGGCAAGGTGCGCGTGATGGATCCGTGTATCCTGCCGGCATGAATCCATTGGAGCGGGGAGGTGCGTTGAGCCCGCCGGCCGTGCGGCGGACGGCGACGGGCTGCTCCGCGGACCGGTTGAGCCGCGTCCTCGGGATGCACTCCGGATGGCAACGTCTTCTACCTCGAAACGCGAGGAAACGTACATGGCCAGACGCAAGAACGACCCTTTGTTCGAAGCGCTGCGAGAAGGACGGTCCTACACCTGGACGATCCCAGAAGGTGGTGATCTGGCCTCCATGCGTGCAGCGGTGAAGCATGGACAGACGCTCACCATGTCACCCATCGAGCATCCGAGAGACATCCAGGTCGGAGACTTCGTCCTCGTTCGATGGCACGCGAGCGAGATCTTCCATATCGTCGGCGGCATACAAGATGAGCGGTACCTAATCGTGAACAGCTTGGGTAAGGTCAACGGTTGGGTAGGCGCGGAGGCGATCCACGGCAGGGTGACCGAGATCATCGAGCCCGAGCCGCGTCCGAGCGTAGAGGTCATGCTGGACGAGTTGGCGAGTGCGTACCAGACGATGATCACCACCGAACAGGCCTCCGCGGACGACGCACGGCGAATGCTTGCGATCGTCGATGACTTGCGCTGGTACGCCGCCAGAATCGGTGACGAGCGTGTGGATACGATGCCCCGCTCGAACACATGGAGCTTCCAACAGAATCTGTGGCGACTTACGAGACGGACGAAGAAGGCGACCGCACCCGCGTCGAACCGTGTTCTCTACTCCATCGATCGGGGCAAGGAGTGCGTAGGGCGAGCCAGTGAGATTCTCGCGCTCCTCGACGACAGCGCCTCGGATCGGAACGAGTAGGCACCGCACCATGCGCGCTGACGCCCGACGCCAGCGCCTCGACGAGATGAACACTTCGCCACGGCTCGGACACCATCCTTCGGCGGCGGCTGCTTCTCGCGCTCTTCGGCGTCGGCCTAGCCGCACTCGGCTCGTTCGCGGCGACGTCGCCCGAGGGCGCTTCCGCGTTCAGCGAGGCGATGGCCGAGTCCAATGCGGCGATTGCCTTCAGTCCCGCCGAGTGGCTGTGGCGGGCGGGGACGTACGGCAGACGGCCGAGCTGAGAGCTCCGAAGTCCCCCTGAGGCGTCGTGCTGTACTTCTTGCCGCATCGATCGATTGTCTGACGACTATCTCCCGACGATCATGCTCGCCTCCCGCCAGGCGGCCCCTGCCAGCAGGGCGATCCCCAGCAGCACGAAGGTCACCTGCTGCCTCGTGACTCGTGGCGCCCCCGGCACCCGCTCGGGTTCGGTCCGGAAGATGCGGCGCACTGTGTACCGCGGCCAGGCGGCTGTCGCAGCTGCGATCATCACCAGCGCGGTCATCTCATAAGGTCCGCTGCGCTCCATGATGGCGAAGGTCGGCGCCAACCTCTCCGGATACGGGATCAGGAACGAGTTGGTTCCGATGAACAGGCCATACCCCACCAGGTTGAACAGGGGGACGACGTACCCCAAGGGGATCCCATTCACCCGCAGGACCAGGTTGCTGAGCACGATCAGGACGACCGGTAGGAGGTTGTTGAGGAAGATGCCCAACGACTCATCGGAGACGCTCCCTGCGATCCCACCGAGCCCCCGGCTCTCCAGCTGGGCTTCGGCGCCAGCGTGGAAGGCGCCTGCGGGCAGCAGGTAGTAACCGGCCGTCCAGGCCAGCAAGAAGAGGACCGTTCCGAAGACCATCAGGCTCAGGAAGCGGACCAGCACGTTCGGGTGCCCGAGGAAGTTGCCCAGCCCCTTCGAGCCGTCCACCCGGCGGGTGTTCTCCGGTTCCGCCGGCGCTCGCCGCACGCGCGGTGGCGCCAAGCTGACCAGGTAGCCAACCGCAGCCCCTAGCGGGACGAGCAGCAGCGCCAGCGGGCTCCAGGAGAAGACGAAGACGATGGATGAGAGCAGGAAGCCGATTCCCGCTCCCCGGATCGTCGCGATCCTCTGGGGGCTGGTCCTCCTGGCACCGCTCACGAGCGGCGTAGGAGCTCGGTGACCCTCTGATTCGTCCGGTACAACGACTCGTAGACGCTGAGGACGCGCATCGTCATGGCCTCTCGGCGGAACCGAGCCGGTCGTTCGCTGGAGCCATCAGGATGTCGGTCGCGGCGCCGGTGCGGGACAGCATGGCGGTTCGGTTCAACCACACCACGACGATGGCGGCGAGGCTGAAGGTGAGGGCGGCCCAGGGTAGGGCGTCGGGCCATATGGGGTTGTTGATCTGGAAGTGGAACAGGACTGCTATGAGGATGCTGCCGCGGGATGCGTTGAACGTGGCGGTCATTATGATCGAGATCGCCAAGCCGCCGATGAAGAACGGAGCGAACGCCCACGCGCTCTGGGGCGTGCCGCCGAGGAGGAAGGCCGGCACGTGCCACAGGATCCATATCACCCCGAGGATCGAGCCGGCCCACAGCGGTGCGTAGCGGCGCTGCAAGAGGGGCAGGGCCACGCCACGCCAGCCGAACTCCTCCATGGGACCGATGGCCAGTGCGATCGCCAGTGCTGGCAGTACGCCGTACCAGGGTGTGAACGGGAAGGGGTCGGTGATGGTGCCGGTCATGGCTGCTCCCGCGTAGTTGAGGGCGGGGATGCCGAGGAGCAGGAACGCCCACCAGGAGAGCGGCATCCGCCACATCGTGAGGCGCCGGAGGAAGCCGGCGAAACCCTTGACGCCGAAGTGCCACCACACCAGGAAGAGACCAGCGAGACCCGGAGCGTACACGGCCAGGATGAACAGGGGGTTCGTGTAGCCGAGTGGACCGAACGCGGCCTCCAACTGGTCGGGGAAGAGGATCAGGAGGGCAGCGAGGCCCCAGGTGAGCGCGAAAGCCAGAGCGAAGAACGGGCCGAGCGCGCGGAAAGGCATCTCATCGCGGTTGCGCTGCTCAGGGGCTTCGCCGGCACGGGAGCGGCGGGGCTTACGCCTGCGATCGATCGTCGAACTCATCATCTACCTCTCAGTGCCGAGACCGAGCGTCTGTGTACCGCCTGGCGTCCGCGTTGCTTGCGGACCCAGAGTGGTGCGTCGGTTCGTCGCGTGGGATGGGTCCCCTTCGGCAAGCGCATGAAGGGCGCCCATGAGCGCACCTAGATTGTTGCGTGGGGCCGCGGGTACTACCAGGTCTGAATGACCTGTCGGCGTGCACGCGCCGGGCGTCGAGAGGCCGCTTCCTCGACCGCGTCCGAGCGTGCTATATGATTCGCATGCCGAAGCACGGCGACCTGCATTCGAGGGTCGGCTCGCCATGAGCGGTTTCGTCCTCACGAGTCAGCCAGGAACGGCACGGTAGCCGAGAGGATCACTTGGGAGGCACCACATGATCCATGAACTGGTCCCACCGGCATCCGCGAGGGTGCGGCGGCTCTTCGAGCCGCTCAGCTTCCACGTCTCGTGTGCCTCAGTCCTCAGCGGGTCGAACCCCGGCCGGGCCTTCGTAGACGATCCTCACGATCCGACGGCCGGGTTCGTCTTGTCGCCCGAGGCCGCCTACGTGGCGGGCGATGCCGGCGCGAGCGACTTCTGCACCAGTCTCGGGTCGTTCCTCGGTGACCCCGCCAACCTGGGTGTCCCCATGTGGGACCTCGTGTTGGTCGCGTCCAGCGAACGCTGGGCGGAGTGTCTGGGTGAGATGGCGGCGGATCACGGCATCGCGCGCGACGCCCGGCGGCACTACGTGTGCGACCGCGGACGCAGTCTCCGCCCCCTGCCGTCGCCGCCGGGCGCGACGCCGGTGCTCATCGACGAGCGCTTCCTGCAGGGTGATGCCTGCGCGGTCCCAGAGCACGTGAGGCGGTGGATCTGCCACAACTGGGGATCTGCGGACCACTTCCTGAGCGTGGGGTTCGGCATGGCCACCCTCTGCAACGGCGAGGTGGTGGCGTGGTCGGTCGCTGACTGCGCCACCGAGGGGTCGTGCGAGATCGGCATCCGAACGGCCCCTGCCTGGCGCGGGCAGGGGCTGGCGGCGTTCACGGCCAACCGCGCGATCCTGCACGCGTTTTCGATCGGGATGACGTCCGTGGGCTGGCACTGCCACGAGGAGAACGTAGCTTCATGGCGGACGGCGGAGCGGGCGGGGTTCGTGCTGGAGCGGGTGTACGAGGAGTACCGGATCCTCGAACCGAGCGAGACGGTGAGCGCGCGTCCCACAAGCGAGGGCATCCGCATTCGCATGGACATCGATGCGGATTGCAGCGACGCCGAGCTCGACGACCTGATCGTGAACACCGACGTGCTGGAGCAGGACGCCTAGCCGACCCGTCGAAGCGAAGCGAGGAGCGACCCGCTCGGGCCGCTCCTCGCTTCGGCGGGCCGCGACGAACCGCGGCCCTGGTCGTGGGCTCAGGGCAGCGACATCGGATCGACGACGTACACGTGCTGCGTGTACACGAGGCCCATGGGTCCCATCTCCATCGGCTCGCCCTCGGGCTGGTCGAACCACGGGTAGTGGCCGCCCTCGGCGGGGAAGATCAACTCGAACGCGTTGATGTCACCCTCTGGCGACACCGCCAGGACGAGGCCCGGGCCCATCACGCCGTGGTGGTAGCCCATGTGCGGGACGTACTCGGAGAGTTGCTGGTAGTCGGCGAGCGCGGGGTTGACCTCGGTGAGCGCCTCGAGCGTGAGCGGTACGAAGGTGGGCGCCGCGTCGGGCACGACGGAGGCCGGGTCGGTGATCCAGATGTGTTGCGTGTAGACCATGCCCATGGGTCCGAGTTCCATCGGCTCGCCCTCGGGTTGGTCGAACCATGGGTGCCAACCGATAGCTTCGGGGTAGATGGCCTCGATCACCACGACCTGGTCGTCGTAGCCGACCCCGAGGGTCACGTGAGGTCCGGGTGCGCCCCAGTGGATGCCCATGGCTGGCACCCACTCTTCGTGTAGCGGTCCGTAGTGTTGGAGCCCTGGGTTGAGGGCGATGTACTCGTCGATCGAGCGTGTGACTTGGCGCTCGTCCTGCGCCTGGGCGGCGCCTGCCAGGGCGATTGCTGCTGCGATGATGACGAAGGCTCGTTTCACGGTGTACCCCCTATTTGGTGTGCGGCGTGGCGAGGCGACTAGTGAGGCGGAGCATCGTGCGGGCGACGCCTTGGTGGGTGCCTGCCATGCGTGCTGGGTAGCCTAGCGGGCGCGCGTTCCACTCGCGTTCCATCGTCTGGGTCGTGGTCGGGACCCCGAGCGCCGGGCGACTCACCGACTTCCACTACGCCTGCTACCTCTCCGACCTGGGAGCTGCCGTCGGCGGCGGCCGAGGACGGGTCGACACCACTCGGAGGAGGTACGGCATGAGTGAACCGTTCACGCAGGAACCGCGCGGTATCGTCGTCGCGTCGGAGATTGGTCTTGCGATCCGCTCGTTCCAGAAGGGAACGAACTACGGCCTGCGTCTCGCCTTGGTGTTGCCCAAC
>SKSV01000065.1 GCA_007122815.1 Trueperaceae bacterium
AACCCTCCGGGTCGTTGATCGACTCGTCGTACATCTTCTGGTACGCCTCGAGCGAGGGGGCGTGCGCCTTGCCCGCGAACTCTGGCGAGGGCGGGTAGCTCCGTCCTGCTTCGGGTGCTTTAGTGGTCTCGGACATGCTCAGCGGTCTCCTTCTCGGGCTCGCAGTCGTGCCGGCCGCTGCCTCGGGACCGCTTCGGCTCGAAGCGCTACTCGACAGTGACCCGCTTCCGTGGCGTCCCCCAGCACTCCCGCGCGCCGGCCCGTCGAGCGCGTCGGTATCGGCAGAGATGCCGCTTACAGTGGGAGCACGCCAGCAGCCGTACCACTCACCATGCTACGGCACAGACCCGGGGTCGTACGTCCCTGTCGGCTCCACGCTACGATGCCTCCAACGGCCCCGCCGGAACACCGACGATCAGGCGCGCGGGGGGCCGCCGTGGCGCCGCTCGAGAGGAGTCAGTGCCCGTGACAGATGACGCCAAGCAGGGCCACCAGAACGACCATCGTCCAGCCCCGCAGGGGGCCGAGGGCGCGACGCCGACCCCACCCACCACACCTCCGCCAGGTGAGGCAGGCCCGGCCGGAGCGAGCGCCGCCGTAGGTGCGACGCCCGACACCCTCACGCGTTTCGTGGCGTTCTTGATAGACGCCGTCGCCGTCGCGTTGATCGGTCTCGTGCCGGTCATCGGTGGTTTGGCCGGCACCGCGTACGTGCTCTTCCGCGACGGTCTCGACATCGAGTTCATGAACCGTCGCTCGCTCGGCAAGAAGCTGATGAAGCTAACGGTCGTGCGCACGGACGGGCAACCGATGGACCTGACCGCCTCGGCGCGCCGCAACTGGCCGCTCGTGTTCGGGTCGCTGGCGCAGATCCTGATCTTCGTGCCGGTCCTCGGCTGGATCCTCATCCCCTTCGTGCTGCTCGCCGGCGCGGTCTTCGTGATCATCGAGATCGTGCGGGTCACGACCAACCCGGAAGGCCGGCGCTTGGGTGACGGCTACGCTGGCACCCGCGTGATCACCGCTGCGGAGTGACCTCGGGGTTACCCTGAGAGAGTGAGGGAAGACAAGACCAGCCCCGCCGCCAGCGACTGGCGGCGGGTGCTGGCCGTCCTGTTCGTCGCGCAGCTCCTCACAGCGGTCGGCTTCTCCACCGTCTTCCCCTTCCTGCCGACCTACGTCGAGCACCTCGGTTCCGCGAGCGGCGCCCCGCTGCTGCTCATGGTCACGCTGGTCTTCTCGGTGCAGGCGCTGGCGATGATGCTGGCGTCGCCAGTGTGGGGCGCTCTGGGCGACCGCTTCGGGCGCAAGCGCATGGTGGAGCGAGCCATGTACGCCGGGGCGGTGACCATCCTGCTCATGGGCTTCGCCGGTTCGGCGGAGGAGCTGGTCGGGCTGCGCCTCCTCCAAGGGCTAACCACGGGCGTGATGGGAGCGAGCGCGTCGATGGTCGCCGCTGCCGCGCCGCGCGAGCGCATCGGTTACGCCATGGGCCTCATGCAGACCGCGCTCCTATCGGGCGTCTCGGTGGGGCCCGTCATCGGCGAGTTCCTCTCGTACGCGTTCGGCTACCGGTCGGCCTTCATGGTCACCGCAGCCCTGCTCCTCACTGGCGGGCTGCTGGTGACCACCCTCGTCCGCGAGAACTTCGTCCCGCCGGCGCGCGACGGGACACGCCGCGGGCTGGGAGGCTTCACCGAGGCTCTCGCCAAGGTCCTGCGCACTCCGGTGGTGGGTCCGCTGTTCCTGGTGCGTTTCCTGGCTTGGACGGGCCGCAGCATGATCGTGCCGTTCCTGCCTCTGCTGGTGGCCGCGCTGATGAGCGGCTCGGAGCGGGCGGGGCTCGTGACCGGCCTGGCGATCGGCGCTTCCAGCGCGGCCGGCACGGTCACGAGCATGCTGTTGGGGCGCTTGGGCGACCGCGTCGGCCTGCGGCGGGTGGCGCTGGTCTGCGCCGCGCTCACCGCGCTGGCGTACCTACCGCTCGCCTACGTGACCTCACCAGCCGCGCTGGTGGCGCTCTACGCGCTCACCGGGGCGACCATAGGCGGTGTCCTGCCGACGCTCTCGGGCCTGCTCGCGCGAGTCACCGACCGGGCCTCCTCCGGCGCCGTGTACGGCCTCGACAACTCCGTGGGGGCGGGTGCGCGCGGGATCTCACCGATAGTGGGAGGCGCGGTGGTGGCGCTTGCGGCCGGCGCCGCCATCGAGCCCGGCGCGGGCCACTACGCCACCGTCTTCCTGGCCGCAGCCACCTGCTTCGCGCTTGCGCTGGCCATGATCGCGCTGCTCGTACCGTCGCGCGTTGACGGGCCCCGAGCCGCGCGGTAACGTAATCCTTGTCACCAGGGGTGCCTGGGCCCGTCCGCGCCTTCTCGCGAAGCCGTTCGGGCCAGAGCTGAGAGAACACCCTCGAACCTGATCCCGGTAGCGCGGGCGGAGGAAGCGTGACCACGATTGGCGCCAGAGCGCCCCTCCAGCAGCCCGCCTCGTGAGCAAAGGTGACGGAGAGGCGATGAGTATGATTCGGTTCCACTCACTCGATACCTGCCGGCGGCGTTTGCCGCTACGCCTGGGCGGCCTGGCCGCTCTAGCGCTCGTTGGTGCC
>SKSV01000011.1 GCA_007122815.1 Trueperaceae bacterium
CACGGGCACGGCGGCTCGGGTAAGTCGCGGCTGGCCGTCGAGGTCGGTCGCGAGCGTCTGCGTACCGTCGGCGTCGATGGCGTGTACCTGGTCCGCTTGACGGGTGTCACTTCTGGAGAAGCCACCCTTGCGGCGATCGCCGGCACCGTCGGTGCGCCTCCGCAGGCGTCCCGCCCGTTGATCGAGCGGGTGGCAGCAGCGCTGGCGGGGCGTCAGGTCGTTCTGATCCTCGACGACTTCGAGCACTTGGTCGAGGACGCCAGCGTCCTAGACGACCTCATGGGGGCAAGCCCCGAGCTTCGCATGATCGTGACGTCGCGACGGCGTCTGGAGCTGGAGCAGGAGTTCGTGTGGCAACTCGGGGGTCTCACTGTCTCGGGCGCATCCGGCGACGAGTCGGCCTCGGACGCCGTACGCCTCTTCACCGAGCGGGCGAGGCGCACCCGCGCTGATCTCGTGTTGGGAGCTCAGGAGCTCCCGGACGTGCTCGAGGTCTGTCGCCAGGTGGAGGGCTCTCCGCTCGCGATCGAACTCGCTGCAGTGTGGGTGCGCTCCATGAGCGTCTCCGACATCCGCACCGCGATCACTGACTCGCTCGACGCGCTTGGCAGCCCTGCCCGGAACGTCGCCAGCGGGCACCGCACCATGCGCGCCGTGTTCGACCGCTCTTGGGGCCTGCTGGGTCGTGACCAGCGTGAGGCACTCGAACGTCTGGCAGTCTTCCGCGGCGGGTTCAGCCACGAGGCCGCGACGGCCGTCGCGGAGGTCACACGGGAAGCGCTCGAGTCGCTGGTGCGCGCGGCCATGCTCGAACCGCTGGGCGAGGATCGGTACCGGCAGCACGCGCTGCTCCAGACCTACTGCAGGGAACGGCTCGAGGCCTCCGCCGAGTGGCTCGCGGAATCGCAAGCGCGCCACCTTAGCGTGATGCGGCGGCTGGCACAGCGGGCGAGCGAGCGGCTCGAAACGCGGGAACAGGCGCGCTGCCTTGCGGAGCTAGACCTGGATCTGGAGAACCTCCTCGCTGCGCTGGACTACGCGGAGCGGAACGAAGGCGTGGTGGCGGTCCGCTTGGCGGTCGACCTGCAGTTGTACTGGAGGGTGCGGCAGCGACAGCCTGAGGTCACTGCGAGGCTTCGACGTATCATCGGCTCGCCGGCATTGACGCAGCCTACCGCCGAGCGCGGATGGGCGCTCCTGCTCATCGTCACGGAGCTGCCGCACGAAAGCCACAGTCCGCGCGACCTCGACAAGGAGCGACTGCTGCAGGAGGGCTTAACCATCGCCGAGGCCACCGGGGACCGGAAGCTGTTGGCCGCACTCACCCGCGAAGCCGCCCTCATGGCCCGGCGACGGAGCCCGGAAGAGGCCGAAGAGCAGCTCCTCGAGGCGCTGGAGCTCTTCCGGGAGATTGCCGACACGGCCGGTGAAGCGGACGTCCTGAACGACCTCGGCGTCGAGTACTACTGGCGTGGCGACCTCGCGAGCTCGAAGCGGTGGTACGAGGAGAGCCTCTCGCTCGAGACGAGGCGCGGCAACACTTGGGGCATAGCGTCGCGCTGCTACAACCTGGGCATCATCGCCAAGCGCCTCGGACAGCATTCCAGCGCCCTCGATCTCTACCGCCGCTCACTCGGGTTGAGCCACAGCTTGGGTGATCGCCACGCCAGCGCGTACACGATCGAGGGCCTCGCTTGCCTCGCCAGCGTCTCTGGCGCCGCGCGCCGCGCGGCTACCCTCTGGGGTGCGGTAGAGGCGGAGCGTCGCAACACCTCGCGGCACCGTTCAGGAGTAGAGCAAGAGCACTTCGAGGCGGACGTGGCCGAGGCGCGTGAGCAGGTGCGCGCTCAGGAGTTCGACGCGGCCTGGGCCCACGGTCAGCGCGAGGGCCTGGACGCGATGGTCGCCCGAGAGCTCGCCTGAGCCTCAGCCGCGCTCGGCCAGGTACAGGTGAGCTGAGCGGATCGCGGCCGATCCCTCGCCGACCGCAGCGGCGACGCGCTTCGTGGAGCCATGCCGCACGTCTCCCACAGCGAAGACGCCGGGAACGCTCGACTCGTAGGGCAGCACCTCACGTTCCCCTGCAGCCTGGTCACCGAGAGCCTCTCGCACCACGTCCCTGTCCGTCAGGACGAAGCCAGCACGGTCGAGCTGCACCTCTGCAGGCAACCACTTCGTGGCCGCGTCGGCGCCGATGAAGCAGAAGAGCCCCGCGCAATCGACCCTCTCGGTCCCCTTCTCGTCGCTCAGGTCGACCTCGCGCAGGACCTCGTCGCCGTAGACACCCGTCACCTCCGTGCGCGGACGCACGGTGATCCGTGGGTCGGCATCGATGCGCGCCGTCAGGTAGCGCGACATGGTCTCCTCGAGCCCGTCGCGGCGGACGACGATGTCCACCCTGACGGCGTGCTCGGCCAGGTAGAGCGCCGCCTGGCCGGCTGAGTTCCCGCCGCCGATCACCACGACGCTCCTGTTGGTGCAGGCACGGGACTCGATCTCGGTAGCCGAGTAGTAGATACCTGCTCCCTCGAAGCGCTCCCAATCGTCGAGCGGAAGCCGCCTGTAGCTCGCGCCGGTCGCCACCACCACCACGCGCGCTG
>SKSV01000166.1 GCA_007122815.1 Trueperaceae bacterium
CAGCGTCCTAGCCACCTCTCCGGCCATGAGGTAGAGCAGCGGTGAGGCCCCCGCCCTGCCGACCGCGAAGCCGTCCCACACGGTGTAGGAGGCTATGAAGAGGCCCGTCAGCAGGCCGTACCCGATCGCAGCGCGGCGCGCCAAGACGGCGCTCTTGGTCCCGCTGCTCAGCACGAACACGCTGGCGACGACCAACGCGGTGCCAACCAGCGCCTGCGTGCCCGGGCGCTCGCCCAGCAGCAAGATCGCCAAGGCGGTAGCCAGAGCAGGTCCGCTGCCGCGAGCCAAGGGGTAGACGAGCGAGAGGTCACCTGCCCGGTAGCCGCGCTGCAGGCAGCTGAAGTACCCCAAGTGCAGGACCCCCGAGCCTAGCGCGAGACCGAGATGCGTCGCCGTGAAGGCCGGGGCCTCGAGGATGAAGTACAGCAGAGCCACCGGCGTGTACAGGAGCACGGTCCCGAGCGAGAACGCCCAGAGGAAGACCACGCCGCCCCTGGCGCGCTTCGCCAGCAGGTTCCAGGTGGCGTGGAGCATCGCCGATGCCAACACCAGCCCTAGGGGGAGGACGCTCACGCCTCGTCCGAGACCTCCGCCACGAGCTCCTTGCCACGCGGCCGAGCCGCAAGCGCCACTCCAACGTAAGCGACCGCCGTGACCAGCGTGAAGAGAGCGCCGATGCACAGCGCGAGCCGGGGGTCCTGCTGCGCGGCGACGTACCCCAGGACGCTGGAGCCGAGCGCTACGCCCAGGAAGAACACGAGCGAGTTGATGCTGAGCATGATGGAGCGCCGCTCGCTGGGGACCGCTTCGTTCAACAGTGTGTCGTGCGGCACGTTCTGCGTCGCCAAGGCGAAGAACGCCACGCCGAGCCCCACGGCCACCCCGGCGCCAGTGGCGTGAAGGGCGAGCAAGATCATCGCGCCGGCCTTCAGCACCTGGCTTGCGCCAGCGAGTGCGGCGGGCCCTCCCGGGAAGCGGTCACCGTAGCGCATGACTGCGAGGCTACCAAGCAGTCCCGACGCCCCCAGGACGAAGCCGAGGAAGCCGTAGACACCGCTCGTCTCCGGGTCGGCGCCGAAGGTCAGGCTCGCGATCGGCTGCCAGAACGTCTCGAGGCTGATCGTGGCGACGCCCATGGCTGCTCCCGCCACGAGCAGGTATGGCATCACGGGGATGCGCAGCGCGAGGCGCAGGCCGTCGCGCACTACCGCCGGCGTGGTGAGGGCCTCCGCCAGGCGCTGCGTGCCGCGGCGCTCGGGTTCCTCGACCAGAACTATCGTCAGGTACATCACGAAGGCGCGCAGCACCAAGCCCGCGAACAGAGCAATGCCGAAGCCGCTCAGCGGCCATGGGAGCTCCGAGCCGCTCAGTAGCGCCGGTAGGCTGCCGCCGATGGCAGCCCCGGCCAGCATGGCAGCCGTCTGGGCCACCCCTATGGTCGCAAGGTTCTTCTGGAGGCTGACCTCGTACTCGAGCGCCTTGAGGCGGTCGACGTACCAGGCCTCCAGAGCGCCGCTGTGCAGCGCGGCGCCGATGCCCTGGAAGACGGCGTAGAGCATCAGGGTGGCGGGCCCGAGCGCGAAGAGCAACAGCAGGAACGACAAGAAGGTCGCGGCTTGCGAGACCAGTGCGATCGGTCTTCGCCCGATCGCGTCCGCCAAGCCTCCGGTCGGCACCTCCAGCGCCACCACGAGTACCGCACGCACCGCGAACGCGAACCCGATGGCGGCGAGGTCGAAGCCCCTGTCAGTCATGTGCAGAACGAGCACCGGCAGGGGCAACCAGATAGCGAACTCCTGCAGACCCGAGAGCAGGGCGAAGCGCGCGGTTACACCGCGCTCGCTCTCGAGAGACAGGAACCCACGGCGGCTCGGCACGGCTCAGGCCTGCCCCGATACGTCTGGTGAAGCGAGCCCGAGTTCCGAAGCGCTAGCCTCGCGCTTCGAATCGCACAGCTTAGCGGTCGACGGCGAGCGCGCTCCTGCTAACAGTAGGGCCCGCCGTGAAGGGTCTGAGCTTCTCTCGGCATCCATGCGGCTCGCAGCATTCTATAGTTTCGCTGCTCAGTGCGTGCGAGCGCCGTCGGCGGATCGCGCGGACGCCGCCCCTGAAGCAGGTACGACGGGCGACAGTTCGTCCCGCCCACAGGCGAGCGCGTAGCGCGCCCCCTCCTCAGCGGCCTGGCGAGCGGCCGCTTCGTCACCGAGAGCCAGATGAACGTCAACGAGCCGTGTGCAAGCCTCCAGGGCTCCGACCTCCTCGCCGATCTCACGCTTCAGGGCCATGGCGCGCCTGTAGCCGTCGGCGGCTCTCGCGAGGTCGCCGCTCACGCGCGCCAGGTCCGCTAGGTTCGTCATGGAGCGCGCGACACCAGGGCGATCCGCTGCCAGACGCGCCAACCGTAGACTCTCCTGGTGCAGGTGCTCGGCGTCGGCGTGGTCGCCCGCTCGCGCTCTCAGGTTGGCCAGGTTCGTGAGGGTGCTGGCCAGTCCGCGGTCGTCACCCAGTCGACGCTTCAGAGTGGCGCTCTCGCGCAACAGGGCCTCGGCTTCCTCGACCTGGTCCAGCCGCGCACGTACCGTCGCCAGGTTGTTCAGCGTCTGTGAGCGC
The DNA here is from genome assembly GCA_007122815.1 of Trueperaceae bacterium. GTDB lineage: Bacteria > Deinococcota > Deinococci > Deinococcales > Trueperaceae > CSSed10-48. Next base: position 2,611 of record SKSV01000166.1, read on the forward strand.
AGCGCGTCGTCCAGCGGCTCGGCCATGACGCGCGCGCGCTCGAGCAGGTGCAGCGCGCTCTCGTGCTCGCCCAAGCTCTTGGCGACGAGTCCGAGGTTGGTGAGGCAGGCAGCGCAGAACCGGGTGTCCTGCACGGATTCGGCCGCCTCGAGAGCTCTCGTGAAGGCCGCCCGGGCAGAATCGTGGTCACCACGCAAGTAAGCGACGTTCCCCGCGGCGCGCCAGGCGATGGCGCGCTCCAGCAAGGGTGGTTCGCCAGCGAGCAACTCCAACGCTTTGGCGACATCTCGCTCCGCCTCGGCGTACTGCCCGAGCCGCTGAACGCACGCCGCGCGGTGGGCGAGGAGCCGGCCACGAAGCCGTTCCAGGCCCCGGCCCGCCGGGAGGCGACCCAGGGCCTCGCTCAGCCAGTCCAGGTAGTGCCGTGAGGCGATCCCTACGTCGTGCACGTCGAGCAACCCGGGCAGCATGGCCGCCACCGAATCCCAGTCTCCCGCCTCGCACGCCCGCTGCCAGACGCGCCGTACCTCGGTGAGATCGCGCCGCTTCGAAGACAGCGACGGCGCGCCGGCCCCGTACGCGGTCCACCGCGAGACCACGCCGACGTAGTGCTCAGTGTGGCGCCGAGCCGTCTCGTCGGCAACGTCCGGTACCGATGCCAGCTCCTCGCCGACGAACTGACGGATGAGTGGGTGCATCGTGAACCTGCCGTCCGCGTCGCGCTTCAACAGCGATCGTCTCACGAGCTTCAAGAGCGAAGGAAGCTCACCGCCCGCGACCGCCTTCACGGCATCGAGGTCGGCGTCGCCGACGAAGCAGGCCATGCGCATCAGCAGGTCACGCTCGCCAACGGGAAGCCGTTCCCAGCTGCCTTCGAAGAGGCCTCGCAGGCTGCGTTGGCGCTCCGGAACGTCGAGGCGCGAGCTGCTCAGGAACCCGAGGTCGTTCTCGATGGCTTGCACTAGCTCGCCTGGGGTCAGTAGATGTGCCCAGGAGGCAGCCAGCTCTATCGCCAGAGGCACACCAGCGAGCTTCCGGCAGACTCGAGCGACGTGCTCGAGCGCGCTGTCACGGCTCGAGAAGTCGTGCCAGGGGCTTCCCGCAGCCTGTGCGAACAGGCGCATGCTGTCCGCTGCCTGGTTGGGTGCCTGACCCTCCTCCGGCAGAGCTAGACCATGGACGTCCATCACCCATTCGCCGCGCAGGTCGAGCGGTTCACGCGTGGTGATCAACAGCGTCAGATGCGGCGCGAACTCCAGCAGCTCGGCCAACCGCGGTGCCGCCATCAAGAGGTGCTCCAGGTTGTCCAGCAAGACCAGGATCTCGCGCTCCCGGAGGTGATCGATCAACTGCGCCCAAACGTCACCGCGCTCGCGGTGAGGCACGTTCAGCGCCTCGGCTAGCGCGACCAACGCAGCTTCGACACCTTGCGCGGCGGCCAACGGCACGTAGTAGACGCCGTCTCGGAACGCCCCGATCTGGTCACTGGCGGCCTGCAGCGCCAGCCGCGTCTTGCCCATACCACCTGGCCCCACGAGGCTCACCAGCCGGCAACCGGGATCCGTGATGCGCGTCGCGAGCGACCTCAGCTCCGCCTCCCGGCCGACGAAGGGGGTCGGCTGGCCGGGCAGGTTGTGGGGCCGGGACTGTACGTGTTCACCCGCCGCGATCTGGCGCATGAGCGCCCGCGTCTTGTCGTCAGGCTCCACGCCGAGTTGCTCGGTGAGTTCGCTCTCGAAGCGTGTGAACACCGACGCAGCGGCGTCCAGCTCCCCGGCCATCGCCAAGCAACGCAGCAGGGCACGCACCACGTGCGCGGCCAACGGATCGTGGCGCAAGGCCCCGCGAAGGAGTTCGGCCGCGTCACGGAAGGCGTGACGGAGCTCCAGTGCAGCTGCCGCCTTGACGGCCGCCTCCAGGTAGCGCTCCTCGAGGGTTCGGCGCTCCAGGTCGCACCAGGCCTCGAAGCCGGGCGCGTCGGGGAGCTCGACGCCCTCCAGGAAGCGCCCTCCGTAGCTAGCTACCGCAGCGCTCCAGTCGCCACGGGCCAGGGCGTCTCGGAGTCGTTGGACGTCGCAACGCACCGTCCAGCGAAGCCGCTCGCTGGATACCTCCAAACCGTCGGCCCAAGCGATGCCGCGGACGCGGTAGACGAGCTGCCTGAGAGCGTGTCTGGCGCTGCCTTCATCGCTGTCGGGCCAGAAGACCAAGGCCAGCTCGTCGCGGGTGACCCATTCGCCTCGGACCGCAAGGTAGTAGAGCAAGCAGACCGGCTTCGACGAAGGCAGAGCCAGTTCCTGCGCGCCCGTCAGTGCGAGTGGTGTACCGAGCAGGCGCAAGGACGTCGCCACGAGACGATCATCGCATGTGCCGCGAGGCACATGCTCCTGTCACCAGTCCGTGGCCCCGGGGAGCTTTCGAGCGAACTCGGCTCGTCGAGCGTTCAGGGGGCCGGGCGCGATAGCCGCTCGGCCCGCTCCAGGGTCCGCCTCTCCAGGGCCTCGAGGCAGGCAGCCAGCGTGGAGAACACGAGCAGCTCGCCTGACGTCAGGTCCTGCAGGGACAGCCTCCAACGCTGGCCGTCGTACTCGGCACGCACGATGAACGCGAGAGTCACGGGGCCTCCTGCACAGCCGGTCGCGCCGAGAGGGGTCGGTGGTCGGCGCCCCGCGCGACTGCGCGGGGCGCCGATGCCAAGGCGTCAAGTAGTCAACGTACCGGGATGCGCACGGGCTGCCTGCCACCCTCGGTGCCGTCGGGGAGAGTGACGCTCACGAAGTAGTACATCTCGCTCACGCCGGGTGCCACTCGCAGAGATGCCCGGAAGGACTCGCCGGTGCCGCGTTGGTTGTACGTGCCGTCGGCCCGGCGCTCGAACCAGGTGATGGTCCCCTCGCCGCTGGTGATCCGCGCGGCGAGATCGACGTTGACCGAGACCGAGCTCGATCCGGGCGCGCCGTCGATCGGCTCGACAGGGTCCACCTCGAGGTAGTGGTTCGGGTCGAGGATGCGGGTCGGGTCGTACATCGCGAGGTAGTTGGCCTGCACCGGCGCGGCGTGCAGCGCGTTGGCGTTGATGCCGGCGTGGTCGAAGTAGCCGGCGAACCAGAGCTCGTCGCCCCGGACGGCGTGCACCACCTCGGAAGCGATCACGTGCGACATGCCCTGCAGCAGCAGGCCACCGCCCACGGGGCGTAGCTCGCCGGTCTCGATGTCGAGGATGGCGACGTTGTGCAGTTGCTTCCACTGCTCGTCGTAGATGAAGCTGCCCGTGAGGAGCAGGTGCCTGTCGTCGAGGAAGGTCATCTGGTGGACGTCGCGCGACACGCCGCCCGTGAGGTTCGCCGGACCCCAGGTGTCAGTCGCAGCGTCGTAGCGGGCGACGCCGTACGTCTCCACGCTGTGGCGCGCCGCGACGTCCGGGTCGCGCGTGACGATGGCCAGCGTGCCGCCGGCGTAGAGGTCGCCGTTGGGCGCCAAGGCCAGCGCACGTACGCGCGGGAAGCCCTCGACGATGAAGCCGGAGTAGTTCACGAAGCCGGGTTCGTGCGTCTGCGCCGGCAGCCCCGGCAGGCCGTCGGGGTAGTGACCGACGTCAAGCTCGCTCAGGTGGGTGAAGTTGCCGCGCCCGACGGGTCGCCAGTCGTTCTCGTCGTAGTCCCAGCGGGCGACGTTGTAGGCCATGCGGGAGCGGCTAGTAGGCACGGGGCCGTAGTAGTTGAAGGTTCCCGCGACGTAGATGCCGGGCGGCGTGGTGCTCTCGTCGAGCACGATGGCGTAGATGCCCTTGACCGGCTTGGTCGGATCCTCGGCTTTGAGGTCGTGCCCCATCAGGTGGTACTCGCCGCTAGCGTCGATCCGCAGAGCCGCGGCCACGTCGAGCGGGTACTCGACGCCCGGCATCTCGAGCGTCGGGCCCCAGTTCCCGACGATGTACAGGTCGCCCGTGCGCTCATCGAAGGCGATGTCGTTCACCACGCCGGTGCCGCCCTCGGCGCTGTTGCCGACCACACGCTCGCCCATGTAGGTGCCCTCGATGGTCGACCAGGCAGCGATTTCGGGGTCGTACACGCCGATGCCGCTGTGGCCGCTGATGGCGCCATGAGCGTAGAGCTTGCCCTGGATCGCCTTCACGCCCTCGGGTGGGCTCTGGATGCCCTCGCCGCGGGCCCAGGCGACGCGCTCGTAGCCGCGCTCGGGGTGGAAGCTCCAGACGTACCAGCGGGTGCCGCGCTCGGCCTCCCAGCTCCCGCCGAAGTAGAGCGTGTCGCCCAACCACGCGATGCCGTTGATGTTGGGCGTGTCCATGCCGTCGCTCATGCCGATGGTGGTGCGCGTATCGCCGCGTTGGGGGGCGACGAAGGCGCGCGACCAGTGCTCGGAGCCCTCGGGGGCGCCGATCTCGGCGACGTGCGCGACGTAGGGGGCGTTCGTGGCCTCGACCTCGGGTGGGTTGGCGAGGAAGTCGATGGTGGGGTTCCAACGGGCTAGGTACCACGACTGCGAGGCACGGTCGGCGCCGCCGCCGAAGTTCTCGGGACCGATGTGGTTGAAGTCGCCGGCGACGTACACGTCGGACCCGTGGGTGGTGAGCCGGATCTCGGGCATCACCCGGCTGGAGAGCCCCGAGCCGAGCTGCGACCAGGAGCCGCTCGCAGGGTCGTGCACGATGACGCCGTGCGCCGGGCTGCCGTCCAGGAAGCCGTCGTAGAACTCGTTCGTCGCGCGACGCCCGCCGAACGCGCCGGAGAAGTAGATGAGGCCGTCGTCGGCCTTCTCGACGCTCATGCAGTCGCGGCCGACCCCGCCGGTGCCGGTCGGATCGACCCAGATCTCCCGATCAGCGTCCCACTTGGCGATGCCGCGCAGCGGCTCGAGGTCGATACCTTCGGAGAAGGCGCCGCAGATGTAGATGTCGTCGCCATCGACGAGGAGGTCGCGGATCACGACCGAGTCGAAGAAGATGAAGTCGGCTGCGCGCTGCAGGATGCCGTCGTTCTGTCCGAACGTGCCCTCGCGCGGGAACGACGGCGGGAAGGGCATCCAGCCGACGTCGTCGCGCCAGGCGGCGAAGCCTGTCGACCAGTTGGCGGTGGAGGTGGTCAGCTCGGGGTTCTGACCGTTGCCGCCCAGGTAGTTCCAGCTGCCGCCGATGTAGACCGTCGAGGGCGTGGTGGTGGTGTCGACCTGGATGGCGCGCACCCGCGGCGCACCGCCAGCGGGTCCGGACGGGATGACCTCGTACGTGCCTGTCTCGAAACCGTAGCGGTGGAAGGCGTTGCTGCGCAGCGGCAGCTGGAGCGGCACGCCTACGAACGAGCCGCCGATGTAGAGGTGATCGCCCTGAGGGTCGTAGGCGATCGCCTGGATCGACCCCCCGGGGCTCACAGTGCCGTTGTACTGGACCCGCCCGAGCGGTCGCCACTGGTCTGGGCCCGGCTCGTCTGGGTCGTAGACGGCGAGCGCGTTCACGCTGTGGTAGCGGTTGCCGCCGGGGTTGTCGATGCGAGTGAACTCTCCGGCGACGACCATACGGCCGTCGGGCAACCACAAGAAGTCGTTGATCACTCCGGTAGGCCCACGGCCGCCCTGGGTGCTGTGGAAGTGAGCCACCACCTCGTAGCCGCCATCCGGAGACCAGGTCCAGAGGTGCCACGCCTCGTTGCTGAGTCGCTTGCTGAAGTCCGTAGCGTCGACGCCGGCCTCCCAGCGGCCGGCGATCCAGAGTCTGCCCTCGTGCCACTGCAGCTTGCGCACGGAGGGTTGGCCTACGCCGTCACTCATGCCTGTTGCGGCGGACATCTGTGCCGCCTGCGCCGGTTGGGGGAACTGGCGCGACCAGTGCTCGTCTTGAGCTGCCCACGCCGTCGCCGCCAGCGCCGCCGCTAGCGCGAGCGCGAGAACGCTCAGCCATCGGCGGTGTCCGCCCCAAACCTGCAAGCTCGTACCGTGACTCATCGCTCGACCTCCTGGCTCGGTGACGGAGCCGGGTGCGCACCTCGGGTCGCCCCTCGTGCCTCGGCGCGCACCGACTACCTCGTCCTTCCGATCGGGATCAGGTTAGGGACCGCGGCGTCACACCTGCGTCACAGGTACGCGGGCCACCACCGCACCCGGCGCGGCGCTTGCCCGCCGAGCACCCCCATCTTGCGCTACACACTTCAGGGCAGCGAAGATGAGCTGCAGCCGCACGACGCACCGAGCGGTCTCATCGGGCGCCTCGACGGCCGACGGAGGTCTTGCATGAGCATCGCCGCCACACCCCTCGCGTATCTCGATCGCGCTCTCGGCTCCCTGCGTGACCTTGGTCTGTTGCCGAGCGCGCCAGCCACGCACGAAGCCCCCATAGTCGGGCTCCTTCAGCAGATCAGCGACCTCGACGAGGACCGTGTGGTCGCCATCACGCGCACCCTCGCCCAGGCGTCGCTCTTCAACGAGGTGGTGCGCGAGCAGGTGGCCGCGATGGACATCGGCACCCGCTACGAGCGCATCGTCAACGACTTCAACAGCATCCGCGACGACGCCCGCTCGATGGTCGACCAGATGGCGGACGGCCGCATATCGACCTTCGAGCGCCTCACCAACGTGTGGATGAAGGCCACGCGTGGCGACATCGCGCAGCGCTTCGACCGCATCAAGCGCACCTACCTCGACGTCACCGCCGCCGCGCGCGAGCAGATCCGGCGCGAGGAGATCATCCTGGAGGCGTACCAGGACTTCCGCGGCGCGCTGAAGGAGGCCGAGGTGCTGGCCTTCGAGGTGCTCGAGAAGGCCGACGCCGAGCGCTCCGCCGCCACGGAGGCGGTGAGCGCCGCGATGCGAGCCGTCGACGAGGCCGAAGGTGAGGACGCTGCCGCGCGGGCGCGGCTGGAACTCGCCCGCGACGAGGCGGTGCGGGCGCTGCAGGCCAGCGACAGGCGCTACCAGATCGCCAAGGACCTGGCCGACAACCTCACCATCGGCTACAACACCTCAGAGGTCGTCATGGCGCGGTTGATGCAGTCGCACACCGCCAAGGAGCGCGTCAACGCCCAGGCGGTCAGCTTCTTCGGCACCAACGAGACCGTCCTGACGGCGCTCACGGCCTCGTTCACCGGCCTCACCGGGCTGCACGAGAGCACGCGGACCTTGGAGGCCATGAAGGAAGGCGTGAGCCAATCGCTCGAGTCGCTGGCCGACATGGGCGGCAAGGTGCAGGAGGAGGCCCTGAAGGCAGGCTACGGCCCCACCGTACGGGCCGACGCCGTGAAGCGCCTGGTGGACGCGGTGGTCGACTACCAGGAGCGCTCGCGCGAGATCATCGAGGAGATGCGCGTGCATAGCACCGTGAACGCGAACGAGATCCGCGACGCGGTCGAGGACGGCAAGCGGCGCCTGGCGAAGTTGGCGCAGGCCGCCGCCGGCTGAGGCCGCCGTGGCCAGTCCCAGCCCGGCCAGCGGGGCC
>SKSV01000247.1 GCA_007122815.1 Trueperaceae bacterium
CCAACGCGGCAGCCGCCTCGCTGAGCCCCTCCAGGTCGGACTCCAGCGCCTCCCAATCGAGGCCCTCTGGCCGCTCCGTGATGCGCTCCAGGGCGTTACGCGCACGCCCGTACGACTTGTCCCGAATCGCAGAGAGAACGTCCGAGAGCCCCTCGAGCGCGTTCTCCACTCCCGCGTCAGCGCCCCCGCTCAAGCGGTAGGCCTGGGCCGCCAGGTCGTAGCGGCCACGTTCAACCTGCTCGCTCCAACGGACGGCTCCAGCCTGGTCGCTCGTAGCGACCGGTGCGCTCTGCTCGTTCATGGTGCCTCTCCGATCGCCTCGCGGTAGCGCTCCAGGTAGTCCCTCGCCGAAGCTCGCCAGGAGCGGTCGTGAGCCATCGCGCGCTGTTGCATGCTGCGCCAAGCCTGAGTGCCCCACATGCCCCTGGCGTTGCCGGCGGCGAGCGCCAACTCCTCCGCACTCGCCTCCTCGAACACGAAGCCGTCGCGTTCGTGCTCGACGGTGTCCCGCAGCCCTCCCGTAGCGCGGACCAACGGGAGCGTGCCGTACCTCTGAGCGATCATCTGCGACAGTCCGCAAGGCTCGAACCGGCTTGGCACCGCCAGCGCATCGCTGCCGGCGTACACGCGGTGCGCGAGCGGCTCGTCGTGCGCCAGGGTGACCGCGACCTGTTCCGGGGCAGCAGTGGCGGCGTCCCGTGCGGCCGCCTCGAGCTTCGCGTCGCCGCGCCCTAGCAGCGCCAGGCGCCACCCCTGCTCCAGCAAGGCTGGCAGTGCCTCCAGCAGCAGGTCGATGCCCTTCTGGTCGGCTAGGCGCGACACCACGCCCAGCAGGGGGCCACCGTCGTCGAGCCCTAGCTCCTCGAGCAAGGCGCTGCGGCAGCGCTCCTTCCCGCTGGTGTCGGCCGCGTCGTACGTGGCCTCCAGGTGTGGGTCGCGCGCGGGGTCCCAGACCCGTACGTCGAGTCCGTTCAGGATTCCGGCGAGCCGCCGTCCCAGGGCCCTGAAGGTGGTGTCCAGACCGAAACCGTAACCGGGCTCGGTCAGCTCCACGGCGTAGCTTGGCGAGACCGTCGTGACGAGGTCGGCGAAGCCGACCGCGGCGCGTAGCATGTTCCCGCGGTCTTCGTGCTCGAGGTGGCTACCCACCAGCTCGAGCGGGAGGCGCGCCCAGTGCAACAGGTGCGCGAGCGGAGCCACACCCTGGAACTGCACGTTGTGAACGGTTGCGACGCTGGGGCGGCCAGGGAAACCCGCCGGAAGGTGCCAGCCACGCTCCAGCAGCACCGGCAGGAGTCCCGCGTGCCAGTCGTGGGCATGAACGAGGTCGGGCACGAAGCCCAAACGCGCCGCTACGGGCGGCACCGCGCGGCAGAACCGCGCGAAGCGGCGCACGTCGTCGGGGTAGCCGTACGGATCGGGGCGGGAGTAGTCGGCGTGGCCGACGAACGCGTAGAGCACCCCGTCGCGCTCCAAGGTGCCGACGCCTACTGGCTCCAGACCACCCGCGAAAGGCACGTCGATGTCGCCTATCCACATCGGCTTCACGGGTGTTACGCCGCCGAGCTCGGGGTACCAAGGACTGACGACCAGCACTTCGTGCCCGTAAGCGGCTTGCGCTGCCGGCAGCGCCCCGACCACGTCCCCGAGTCCCCCGGTCTTCGAGAAGGGCGCCACCTCGGCGCTGGCGTGGATGACCCGCACGCCGTGACCATACCCCGCGTCGCCGCGGTGGCGTGCGGCGTTACCGTTCTCATGCGCGAGCGTCCCTATACTCGGGGCATGACGAACCCAGCATTGGCTGAAGCATGATCCGTCGTCTGCTACCGGTCACCGTGGTGGCTGTGGTCCTGGCGACCGCGTTGGTGGTACAGGCCCAGCTATCGCGGGACTACACCAGCGAGTTCCTGAACACCGCGGCGGGGCGCGCCGTGGTGCAGACCTACGGAGCGCTCAAGTCCGGCTACCTAACCGACATCGACGACGAGGTCGTCATCCGCGGAGCCATCGAGGGCATGCTCGAAGCGCTCGACGACCCGTACACCTACTACCGCGAGCCCCGCTCAGCCTCCATCGACGCCCAGGACCGCACCGGCTCCTTCGAAGGCGTCGGCATCGCCCTCACCACGCTCGACCGCTCCACCGGCCGCGGCGTGGAGGTGCTGAACGTCTACCGGGACGGTCCGGCGTGGAACGCCGGCGTCCGCCGCGGAGACATCTTCCTAGACGTGGACGGTGTGGACGTCAGCAACTCCACCACCTTGGACATCGTCGACCTGGTGCGCGGTCCGCGCGGGACGACGGTTCGTATCACCTTCCAGCGCCCCGGACAGAGCGAGCCCGTGACCTTCGACATCGTGCGCGACACCATCGAGCTCATCGAGGTCTCCACCACCGTGTTGGACGGTGACGTCGGCTACCTCTCGCTGCGCACCTTCGGCAACCAGCGCGTACACGAGCAGGTCGTGGATGGAGTCTCCAGCCTCCGCCTCGACGGCGCCAAGTCGATCGTGCTCGACCTGCGCGACAACGGCGGCGGTCTCCTGACGCAGGGCATCTTGGTGGCCGACGAGTTCCTCGACTCGGGCGAC
>SKSV01000391.1 GCA_007122815.1 Trueperaceae bacterium
GCAGCACCGCCTTGGGCCACCCGCCGGCCAGCTTCTGGTCGCCCGGAAGCGCCACGCAGAGCTCGACGATGCGTCTGTCGAGGAAGGGATCGCGAGGCTCCACGGCCAGCGCCGCCGCCACGCGGTCGTACCGCTCGCGGCCGACGACGAGATTGGGGTGGACGATGGCACGCGCGCGCTCGGCACCGTAATGGGGAAGAAGCTCTATCGATCGGTACCGGTCCGTCGACTGGAGGCGCTCCGCCAACCCGATCCGCTCGGCGAAGCCTGGGTCGATCCACGATTCACGCAGCGCCCGTTGGAGCCGCCGTTGCGTGCGCCGCCGTCGCAACCAGCGGTGGTACGCCCTCCTGACGGCGTTGGGTGCTAGCGCCGAGCGTCCGCCTCGGTAGAGTTCCCGCCAGGCGGGGTAGCCGCCACCCCAGAAGCGGTTCTGACCGACCGCCTCGCGCACGGCGGTCGCCCAGCGCCCGCTCCGCAGGAGGCGCACGAGGTGGCTTCCCTCCGAGAGCACCACGTCGCCGGCGACACCATCCAGCATCACCTTGATGCCTCGTCGGTGGCCCAGCAGGTAGACGGCGCGCAGCAGGGTCATGTGCGCATCGAACGGCTCGCCGACCGCCAGGCTCGCATCGAGCAACTCCGGCTGTAGCTCCTCCAAGCGGTCGTGGCTCACCAGGTGAGGCTCCAGGCCGTCCATGGTGAGCGCGGCGTGAATCGTGCGCGTCTCGATGCACGCGGAAGGGTCCGGTCCTATGGCCGAGAAGGTGGGCAGAGGCCCGGCACCCGCTTCGGCGAGCAGTTCGCGCGCCACCGCGACCACCGCGCCGGAGTCCATCCCACCGCTCAGCATGGACCCCACCCGACCGGCCCCACGGAGTCGGCAGCGCACCGCTTCGGTGAACACCTCCAGGAACGCCTCGGCGTACGCGTCCGTCGAGGGCAGGCGGAGCTCGTCGCCCGCCTCCAGGGTCCAGTAACGGCGGATGTCCACCCCCTCCGGCGTCGCGACCAGCACATGGGCAGGCGGCAAGCGGTACACGCCTTCGAAGAAGGTGCTTGTCAGGTCGATGCTCTCGAGTTCACCCACCAAGGCGTCGGCGATGCGGCCCTCGTTGATGCGGTACGGAATCTGCTCGAGCACCAGGATGGCGCGCGGTTCGGAGCCGACGGCCAGCAGTTGCCAAGGAGTGTGGTGGTAGTACAGCGGACGCATCCCGAAGTGGTCGCGGGCGCAGAACAGCGTGCGTGCTCTCCCGTCCCACAGTGCGAACGCGAAGTCGCCGAGGAGGCGCTCGACGCATGCCTCTCCCCACTTCAGGTAGGCGGCGAGGATCAGCCAGGCGTCGCCTGAGTCGGTCGCGCGATCTTCGAGGTCCAGGGTCGCCAGGAGCTCGTCGCGGTTGTCCAGCCGCACGTCGGCGGTGATGGCGCAGCCCGACGCGTTGTCGACCACGGGTTGCCGCTCGAACGCGAGTTTGGGTGTCGTGGCCAGCAACGTGTGCCCCAAGCCTACGGGGCCCTCGTGCCAGAGGCCAGTGCCGTCGGGGCCTCGGCGCTGGAGAAGCGAGGCCATGTCCTGCACGTCGGTCGGGTCGACCGGGCGACCGTCGAGGTGATGCAGGGCGAGGATGCCACTCACGAGATCAGGTCGCGGGCCTCCAACGGCCCATCGAAGGTCGCGTAACGTGCCGCGACGTCCTCGGGTTCTGCGAGGGCCACGCCCTCGTGTTCGACCCAGGCGTGGGCAGCGAAGTTTGGGCTGCGACGATCCACGCCGATACGGAGTTCGGCGGCCAGCCCCGCTCGTCGGAGGAGCCGGACGAGGACCAAAGACCGCGTGAGGCAGCGCGGCCTGAAAACGCTCCAGGCACCAGCGCCGCGCACGAGTCGCGCGAGCGTGAGGGCGGCGTCGAGGTCATGCCTCAGCCCGCGCTCCGGGCGGTTCGCTGCCCACGCTCGCACGCGCCGGAAGCCGACGAGGCGGAGACCGAGGGCGACGATGGGCAGCATGCACCACGCCTCGGCCACGAGGACCCGATCGCGCCACGACAGCGTGCGGAGGGCGCGCCAGGCGCGATCAAGTCGGGGCATCGACCACCACCAACAGACCGTGGTCCAGTAGCTGTGCGAGGAGCGCCGCGAGGTCGTGACGGAGCACGTCCTCCTCGACGCCGTACTCTTTGCGCAATGCGACGAGGGCTTGCTCGATGCTTGACGAGTCGACGAGCTGCGTCCACATGCGAGTCCCAACCTCGTCGAGCCCGAAGTACGTCTCGCTCTCCAGGTTGAGCAGGAGCGACTCGCCCCCGAGTTCACGGACCAGTACGTGATCGGGTGCGCGGACGGATCGGTCGAAGTCGGGCGTCGTCATCGTTCCCCATGATGGACCACGAGCGTCGCGAGCGGTAGCCCCCGTTCGTCGGCTCGTGGCACGATGGCCGGGATGATGTCCAAACGCGCTACTGTCGGTTCCGCCTCGTTGACGTCGACCACGGTCGTCGTCCGTTGTGGTGACCTGCTCGGCACCGAGCTCGCGTCTGGCGAGTTGGTACTGCTCGACGTCGATCAGGGCACGTACTTCGGC
>SKSV01000199.1 GCA_007122815.1 Trueperaceae bacterium
CGGCTAGCGGCCGTATCGTCCCTTGCGACCCTCGCACGGCGGCGCTAGCGTGAGCGCACAGTCCCGAGAGGAGTCCTCCATGTCGAGACGGCGCAGCTGGGCCGAACCCTGGAAGATCAAGGTCGTCGAACCCATCCGCATGACCACCCGCGCCGAGCGCGAGGCAGCCGTGCGCGAAGCCGGCTACAACACCTTCTTGCTGCGCTCCGAGGAGTGCTACATCGACCTGCTGACCGACTCGGGCACGAGCGCTATGTCTGACCAGCAGTGGGCGGGCATGATGCTTGGCGACGAGGCTTACGCCGGCTCCAGCAACTTCTACGCGCTGCAGGAAGCGGTGCGAAAGTACTACGGTTACGAGCACCTCATCCCCACGCACCAAGGCCGTGGCGCGGAGAACATCCTGTCGCAGGTGTTGATCGACGAGGGCGACTTCGTCCCTGGCAACATGTACTTCACCACCACTCGCCTCCACCAGGAGCTCGCGGGAGGGACCTTCAGGGACGTGATCATCGACGAGGGGCACGACCCCTCGTCCGAGCACCCCTTCAAGGGCAACGTCGACCTTGCGAAGCTGCGTGAGCTGGTGGAGGAGGTCGGAGCCGAGCGCGTTCCGTACATCACCGTGGGGGTAACGGTGAACCTCGCGGGAGGCCAGCCGGTGAGCATGGCGAACCTGCGGGAGGTGGCCGAGTACTGCCGCGAGCAAGGGATCCTGGTGATCCTCGACGCCACCCGCGCCGTCGAGAACGCGTACTTCGTGCAGCAACGCGAGGATGGTTACAGCGACAAGAGCGTGGCGCGCATCCTGCGTGAGATCTGCGACCTCTCCGACGGGGCCACGATGTCGGGCAAGAAGGACAGCCTGGTCAACATCGGCGGCTGGCTGGGCGTCCGCGACCCACGCATAGCGGAGCAGGCGCGCAACCTGGTGGTGGTGTACGAGGGTCTGCATACCTACGGCGGCATGGCCGGCCGTGACATGGAAGCGATGGCGCGTGGGATCGCTGAGTCCGTGCAGGACGATCACATCAGGGCCCGAGTCGGACAGGTCGAGTACCTGGGAGGCAAGCTGATCGAGGCCGGCGTCCCGGTGGTGCGACCGATAGGCGGCCACGCCGTGTTCCTGGATGCCGCGGCCATGCTCCCGCACCTCGCCCGCGAGGTCTTCCCGGCGCAAGCGTTGGCCTCGGCCCTCTACGTGGAGTCGGGCATCCGTTCGATGGAGCGCGGAGCGGTCTCGGCGGGGCGCGACCCTGTGTCTGGCGAGAACCGCTACCCGAAGCTGGAGCTGGTGCGGCTGACGATCCCGCGCCGGGTGTACACGCAGGCTCACATGGACGTCACCGCCGAGAGCGTGCTAGAGGTGCTCGACCAACGCGAGCGGGTGCGGGGCCTGGAGTTCGCCTACGAACCCGAGTACCTGCGCTTCTTCCAAGCGCGCTTCGACACCGTCGGTGGAGACGGCATCTTCGCGTAGGAGGGCGCTACCGTTGGCTACGTCGAGGTCGATCGGAGTTTCCGAGCGAGCCGCGGCGGGTGCGCGTCCCGACGGAGTCGCGCGTTCCGACGGAGTCGACGGTGTGGTGTTCGGCATCAAGCGCGCGAGCGCTGAGGACGGTCCTGGCATCCGCACCACGGTCTTCCTGAAGGGTTGCCCGCTGCGTTGCGCCTGGTGTCACAACCCCGAGGGGCTCGACCCCGTACCGTCGCTGACGTTCACGGCCTCGCGCTGCGTGGCGTGTGGTCTTTGCGTGGCGTCGTGTCCTGAGGACGCCGTGCGTGTTGCGGAGTTGCACACGGTGGACGGGATGCTCCCCGAGACCGACCGGCTTGCCTGCCTACGCTGCGGTGTGTGCGTCGAGGTCTGCCCGACCGGGGCCCGCGTGTTTGCTGGTGAGTTGCGGGAAGCGCGAGAGCTGGTGGCCGAGGTCGCGCGCGACGCGGCCTTCTTCGAAGCCTCCCAGGGCGGCGTCACCTTCTCGGGTGGCGAGCCGCTGATGCAGCCGGGCTTCTTGCTGCAGTGCCTGAGAGAGTGCCGCCGGCTCGGCATCCACAGCGCTGTGGACACTTCGGGCATGGCTCCACGCGGCGTCTTGCTAGAGGTGGCGGCGGCGACCGATCTCATCCTCTTCGATATCAAGGACGTCGACCCCGAGCGCCATCTCCGGAACACGGGCGCGCCGTTGCCGCTGATCCTCGAGAACCTGCGTGCAGTAGACCGGGCCGAGGCGGAGCTCTGGATCAGGGTGCCGGTGATCCCGGGAGTGCACGACAGCGAGGAGACCCAGGAGGCTTACGTTCGAGTGCTCGGGTCGCTCCACCGACGCCACCAGGTGTGGCTCCTGCCTTATCACGGCACGGCGGGTGAGAAGTACCGGCGCTTGGGGCAGACGTACCCCTCGATCGCGGAGGTGCCGGAGCGAACGGAGCGACCGACTGCGTTCGCTTCGGCCTTGCGGGCGGCCGGCTTCGAAGTGAGCATCGGGGGAGAAGCTCGTGCGTGAGCGGGTAGCCAGGTTACGTGCCGCCTCGCTGGCCGCCAGACCACGCGTCTGTGTCGAACGTTCGTTGCTCATCA
>SKSV01000119.1 GCA_007122815.1 Trueperaceae bacterium
CGAGCAAGAGCGTCACTACGGATCGGTACACGCACTACCTCCTGTTGGGCGCTGCTGCACGCATCCACCTGATCCCTCGTGGTGACGTGCGCACGTTGTCCCAAGCGTGGGAACGCCGTGAGCTACGCTAACGCTCCGGATGTAGCCGCGCAAAGGACCTTTGACTCGCCATGACCGGCACCTCATGAGCCCAAAGTGCGACGCGTCAGCTAGGCTGCTCATAGCGCCGAACGCAACCGCCCTGGCGCTTCGCCTGGTACATGGCTACGTCGGCGGCGCGCAACAGCCCCACCCCGTCCTCGGCGTCCAACGGGAAGCAGGCGAAACCTAGGCTTACGCTGGTCTCGATCACCACCGAGCCGGGTTCGTGCGCGTCCACCAACTCGAAAGAGCGGTTCACGGTGTGGAGAGTGCGCTCCGCGGCCACTAGCGCGCCCTCGGGGCCGATCGCCTGCCACAGGACGACGAACTCGTCGGCGCCCACGCGAGCGACGAAGTCGTGATCCCGGACCACGGCGTCCAAGGCGTCGGCCACCCTCATGAGAAGCGCGTCTGCCACGCCCGCACCGAACCTCTCGTTGACGTCCTTGAAGCCATCGATGTCGAGGATCGCGAGGGCCATGCCGTGACCGGTGCGGCGAGCGAGAGCCAGCGATGCGTCCAGCCGCTCCTGCAGCGCTCGCCGGTTGAGTAAGCCCGTGAGCGGATCGCTCGCCGTCAGCCGCGCCAACTCGTGCCTGGCGCTGGTGACCTCAGAGCGCGACTCGGCGACCTCGGAGCGCAGCTCGTCGAACTCGGCGCGCGACCCAAGCGCCTGGATGACGTCAGCCAGCAGGCCAGCCAGGTCGTGCAACACGCCGAGTTCCGACGTGTCCCTCGAATCGCTCGGGGCCACGCCGCAGACCACGAGGCTGCCGACAGAGACGCCGTCAGGGAGCGCGATAACCACTCCGAACAGCGAACTTCGCCCAGGCCCACCGCACAACCACGGGTGCCCCGTGAAGCGAGGGTCATCAGGTGCCTCGCGAACCACCAAACCGTCTGGAGCGGCGCTGAACACGTGCGAAGCGAGCGTGCCCTCAGAGACCGGCTCCTCCATCGAGCGTCCGTCGGAAGCGAAGGTCCAGACGGTGCCGCCGTCCGTGAGCGAGACGGCCGACCAGATGGCTGCGTAATGGGCAGCCGCCACGCGCATGGCGCGCGCCAGCGACTCGTGCCGCGCACCAGCACCGCGAGCGAGGTTACGCACCGCCAAAGCGTGCTGAGCGGCAGACGACCAGGCCGAAGGGTCGCTCGCTGGCTCCTTCACGCGCGCATGCTAGCACCGACGCGACTGGTCTCGTCTCTCTCGCGCGAGCGTACCGGTGCTACGCTGCCGTCGTGTCAGACGCGACGATGCCTTCGTCCCCTGCGGTGCCCGCGTCGTCGGCGCGACGCCACGACCGCGGCCCGCATACCCTCCGGAGCCTGAAGCTCGAGCGGAAGGTGAACCGCTACGCCGAGGGCTCGGCGTTCGTCACCTGGGGAGACACGCAGGTAATCGCGACCGTATCGGTCGAACCGAAGCTCCCACCCCACCTGCGCGGCCGTAAGCAGCGCGCGGGGTGGTTGACGGCGGAGTACGGTCTGTTGCCCCGCGCCACGCACGAGCGTGGCCAACGCGAACGTCGCGCCACGAGCGGACGCACCCAGGAGATACAACGGCTGGTAGGGAGGGCACTCAGGAGCGCGATGGACCTGGAGCCGTTCGTCGGGCGCACGCTCACGGTCGACTGCGACGTCCTCCAGGCGGACGGTGGCACGCGCTGCGCGGCCGTGCTGGCGGGTTACGCCGCGCTGCACGACCTCGCTGACACCATGGTCAAGGCCGGCACGCTCACCGAGTGGCCGCTGCGGCATGAGGTCGCGGCGGTCTCCGTCGGCTTGGTCGACGGGCGTGAGTTGGTGGACCTCGATTACGAGGAGGACGTGCGCGCCGAGGTCGACCTAGCCGTGGTGGGCACCGAGGCCGGTGCCGTCCTCGAGGTCCAAGGGGGAACCGAAGGTGGTCCGGTGGACGCCGAGGCTTACGTGAGGCTGGTCGCCCTCGGCCTCTCGGCGGTGAGAGAGACGCTCGCGCAAGCGCGTGCGGCGCTCAGATGAACACCCAGCAATGGTGGTTGCTCGCTTCCGAGAACCTCCGCAAGGCGCGCGAGTTCGAGGCCGCCCTCCGTCCTCACGGGATAGGGCTGCGGTTGGCTCGGGACGCCGGCGTGCCGCCCTTCCCGCCGGAGGAGGGAGCGAGTTACGAGGAGAACGCCTTGATGAAGGCGGGCCACGCTGCGCTGCACGGCGGAGCCGTCGCACTGGCAGACGACAGCGGACTCGAGGTCGACGCCCTGGACGGCGGCCCGGGCGTGCTTTCGGCGCGACTCGGCGGGCGCCTGAGCGACGGGGAACGCATCGCTCACCTCCTGAAGCTGCTGCGCGACGTGCCGGACTCCGAGCGCGGCGCCCGGTTCGTGGCGGTGTTGGTGCTAGCTACTCCCGACGGCGACGTTCACTCCGTGCGCGGCGAGTGTGCGGGACGGATCCTCCAAGGACCGCGAGGCGACGGCGGCATGGGTTACGACCCCGTGTTCCTGTCCGACGACCTCGGCGTGACGTTCGCGCAGGCCGGCGCAGCCGAGAAGCAGCGCGTCAGCCACCGCGGCCGGGCTCTGGCCGCGCTGGTGGGCTGGTTGGACGGGCCTGGTCGCGAGTTCGGGTCCGCCTGGCGTTGAGCCGGTCGTTCTCCAGCTTCTCACCGGCGCGTCACGTGGTCGTCTTCACATCCGTGCCAGACTTTGGACACACGAGTCGCGCGGAGGGCGCGACCGACGTGCGTTTCGACGGTCTCGCCAGGACCTGGTGGGACACCTACGGAGGGAACCATGGCTCGCCCGAACCTGCTCCTGTTCGTCTTGATCAGCGTGTTGACGCTGGGGCTCGCGAACGCCCAGCAAGAGCTCCCGGAGTCGGCCGCGGAAGCGCTCGCCGCCGGCGAGGCACACATGGCTGAGGCGCTCGTCACCTACCCAAGGCAGTACCCCGACCGCCAGTTGTGGCAAGAGGCCTTCGCCGAGGGCCGGCGCGCCATGAGCTTGGCGCCGATGGCTCTCGAGCCGGCACGCTTCCTGGCCGAGGCGTACAGCCGCAGCAACTGGTACGGGCCAGCCTGGAACTCCTGGATGGATTACATCCGCCGCGGCGGCACGATCGACGACGACCCCGAAGCACGGGAGCTCATCGCCGAGGTCGGACAGGAGCTCGGTTACGGGGCGTACGCGCGCGGCGACACCGAGTTGGCGCTGGAGTACTACCAGGCGATCACCGACCTGGTCCCCGAAGATCTCAACGCCAACGTCTGGAGCGGCCGGATCCTTCTCGAAACCGAACGCCCGGAGCAGGCGATCATCTACTGGCAACGAGTGGTCGAACTCGATCCGGGCGACCAGCGCGCGACGTACTTCCTCGAACTCGCGCGCGAGCAGGCTAGGTGGGGTTCAGCTGCCGTGACGGCGTTCCGTGAGGGCGTCAACCTCTACGAGCAGGGCAACTTGCAAGGAGCGGCCGAGCGCTTCGCGCGCGCCACCACCCGCAACCCCGATTACGCCCAGGCCTGGGCTTGGTTAGGTCGCGTCGCTTTCGAGTCCAACCAGTACCGAGACGCCAACACGCACTACGCGCGAGCCACGGCTCTGGAGCCTGACAACGAGACGTACGCCTGGTTCCGCGACGAGGCCCGACGCCGCGCCAGCACCGACTGACCGCCGCTCGGGCACCTCGTAGGCGGCGGCACCACCCATCAGGCGGCGGCACCACCGGGCGCTATCGTTACCGTGAGCGGCTAGCCTGACGGCTCGGCCGGTCCTCAGGTAACGACGCCTGGACGCCACTCGTCGTCTTCGGCGCGCCACTCCAGCAGGTCCTGCTCGAAGCGCTCGAGCCAGGTGGGGCTATCAGCGCCCGTGACCCGCTCTAGGGCCGTCATACCGTCGGCTCGGGTGTCGTCTGCCAGCTGGGCCACGAGCGCGCGCACCCAATCGGGATGACGCCGCTCCAGCGACCGCCCGCGCGACAGCGACTGCGATACGGCTCGGCCCAACAGCGCCGGCGCGAGGTCGGCGTGCCGAGCCAACTCGGCCTCACCGAGGGGCCGAGCGCGAGCCGCGCGCCGCACGTGCTGCGCGACGTGATCGCTCCAGGTGTCGCGATCGGACCAGGCGTGCGTCAACGGCGTCAGCGCCGCCACCAGCAACCAGTCGGGCGAACGCGGCATCGGGCCCCGGTAGGCGGCCTCTTCCGTCGCCGCGTACCAGAGCATCTGACCGAGTTGGTAGCTCAGGACCCCCGCCGTGGTCGGCGAGCGTTCGCTCAGGCCTCGGACGCTGTGGCGCAGCGTGGCTGACGCCGCGTTGACGCCGCTGGCCCGCGCCTCCGCGAGGAGCTCGACTCGCAACCGTCCTCGCCAGCGCGCTCCGAGGTAGGCCTCTACCACGGGCCACACGGCCCGCACCACCTCGACGGCAGCGGCCGCCTCGTCGGGCTCGTCTCGGGGGTGCCGTACGACAACGTCGCCGGCATCGAGCTCGGCGACCTGGTCGTGCTTAAGAGGGGGGATGGGCATCTCGGCACCTAGCGCGGCGCTAGCCCTGCCGATCGGGACCGCTCAGACGAGCGGCCTGCTCGGAGGACTCTGAGGGCTCGGAGGAC
Source organism: Trueperaceae bacterium (assembly GCA_007122815.1). Taxonomy (GTDB): domain Bacteria; phylum Deinococcota; class Deinococci; order Deinococcales; family Trueperaceae; genus CSSed10-48. The sequence continues at coordinate 4,735 of SKSV01000119.1, forward strand.
TCCGAGGACTCGGAGACGCGCTCGCGGTGGCGCTCGCTGAGGACCGCCGCCACCGCGTCCAGGCGCTGGCCCCGAAGCGCGACCAGGACGCTCAGGTGGAAGAGCAGGTCGGCGGCCTCAGCCAAGAAGGCGTCGTCGTCGCCCTGCAGGGCGGCCACGACCACCTCGCCCGCCTCCTCGACGACCTTCTGCCCTGCGTAACCGACACCACGATCGTGCAGGCGCCTGACGTACGAGCCTTCCGGCAGCTCGCGCAGGCGCTGCTCCACCACGCGCTGCAAGAGGCCCATGGTGGGGCCGATGCCTGGCGTAGCGTCTCCTTCGGTCCCCGGCAGCAGGCGGAAGAAGCAGCTCCTCTCGCCGGTGTGGCACGCCGGCCCGGCCGGCTCCACGCGGTAGAGGAGCGCGTCAGCGTCGCAATCGTAGCGGACCTCGCGCACGTGCTGCACGTTCCCGGAGGTGGCGCCCTTGTGCCACAGACGCGCGCGAGAGCGCGAGTGGTAGTGAGCCTGAGCGCTCTCCAGCGTGCGCTGAAGCGCCTCGCGGTCGGCATAAGCGAGCATGAGCACGTCGCCGCTGCTGGCGTCCTGCGCGACCACGGGCACGAGTCCGTCCTCACCCCAGTCGATCGCGTCGAGCGCGTCCACGGAACTGCGCGGGTCGGGCTTCACACCTGCCTCACGTGCACTCCGTGCTCCGCGAGGTAGCGCTTCACCTCGGGCACGGTGGTCTCGCCGCGGTGGAAGATGCCCGCGGCGAGAGCAGCGTCGGCGCCGGCTTCCTGCAGCACGGCCCGCATGTGCTCGGCGTTGCCGGCACCGCCCGACGCGATGACCGGTAGGTCGACCGCCCGCGCCAGCTTCTCCGTCGCCTCCAGGTCGTACCCGGTGGTCATGCCATCGGCGTCGATGCTGTTGAGGACGATCTCACCAGCACCCAGCGCCTGACCGCGCTCGGCCCAGGCGATCATGTCGAGGCCGGTGGCGTGCCGGCCACCCGCCACGAAGACCTCCCACCCGCGCCCGTCGAGCCGTCGCCGCGCGTCTATCGAGAGCACCACCGCCTGGGACCCGTAGTGCTCGGCTGCTGCGCGCACGACCTCCGGGTCGCTGACCGCGCCGGAGTTGATGGAGACCTTGTCGGCGCCCGCGTGGAACAACGCCCGGAAGTCCTCCAGGCGTCTCACGCCGCCGCCGATGGTGAGCGGCATGAAGCAGCGCTCGGCCACCCGGGTGGCGACGTCGAGCATGCTCGCGCGCCCCTGGGAGGTGGCGGTGATGTCGTAGAAGACCAGCTCGTCCGCGCCCTGTTGGTCGTAGCGTAGCGCCAACTCGACGGGATCACCGACGTCGACGAGCTCACCTAGCTCGGCCTTGCCGAACTGCTGGCCCCGGGTGGTGCGCCCGTCGTGCACGTCGAGACAGAGGATCACACGTTTGGCCAACACGCAGGGAGTGTACCCCCGAGCGAGCCCCGCTCAAGCTCGCGTCGCCACGGTCTCGACACCGTAGCGGCCGGCTGCGCTCAGCACCAGTGCGCCCATGAGCATCGCCACCGCCGCGGCGACGAAGAGGGCCGAGTTGCCAAATCCATCCATGCTGGCGCCCACCAGCGCCGGCGCCACGATGGCCGCGCCTGACCCGAACAGGTAGTACATACCGGTGTAGAAGCCCACGCGCTCACGTCCACCTTGTCCGGCCACGAGCGGGTAGGCGGGGACCAGGAGCAGCGCCCAGGAGGCTCCCGCCAACACCATGCAGAGCGCGATCACCAGCGGCTCGAACAGTGCGAACGCGACCAGGAGCGCCAGGGCCAACGCGAGTGCGCCAGCCCGCATGACCAGCAGGGGCCCCAGCCGGCGCGAGAGGAGCCCGGCCGGTAGCGCCGTGAGCACGAACGCGCCGCTCGCCAGCCCGAGGAGTTGGCCCGCTCGTCCGCCGCTGACCCCGAGGCTCTCCGTGGCCAGGACGCTGAACTGCGCTTCGATCGCAGCGAAGCCGAAGAAGCAGCAGAACAGACCGGCCAGCAAGAGCGCCGGGCCTCGCTGCGCGGGCGCTACCAAGGCCCGGACGTCGCGGGCAAGCGCACCGAGGAGCGGAGCCTCCTCCTGAACGCTGCCGCTCGAGACGTGACTGGGATGCTTCTCGGAACCCACGAGCAGCACCGCCAGGGTGAGCAGCGCGAGCCCGCCCGCCAACGCGAACGGGAGCCAGGAAGCGACGTCGAAGGTCGGGGCGATGAGCAGTAGCGCTAGCATCCCGCCCAGTGCCGCCATGAGTGTGATCACTCCGTTCGCCGCGCCGCGCTCTACCGGGGGCACGTGATCGGGCATCAAGGCCACCAGCGGAGCACGGTAGAAGGTGATCGCCAGCAGGAAGACGACGTCGAGAGCCAGCAGCGTCCAGAGCGCGGCGGCGCCCCAGGGAAGAGCGGCGAAGCTCAGGGCCGCGACCGGCACGCCCACCAGCAGGAAGGGCAGGCGCCGCCCCCAACGCCCGTCGACCCTGTCCGACCAGGCCCCCACCACCGGTATCAGCGCGATGGCGATCACGTTGTCGAGCCCCATGATCGCGCCGCGCAGCGCGCGGCTGTCGATGAACTCACCCAGCAAGAGCGGCATGAAGACGTTGTAGAGCCCCCAGATGGCCGCCAGCGCGAGCGAGCCCGAGCCGATGGCCAGCAACCGCAGCAGCAGCCCTCGCTCAGGCACTGGTCAACCTCGCTCCGCGCTGGCCGAGTCGTGTACGCCGGGGCGGTCGAAGCGCGAGAGCAGCTCCAAGTGATGCGTATGGGGCTGGAAGTCGAAGGCCTCCAGCACGCTGAGTCGCCAACCGCGCCGCAGGAAGTCATCAGCGTCCCTCGCCCAGGTGGCCACGTCGCACGCTACGTACAGCAGAGTCTTGGCGCGGCTGTCGTCGATGGCGGAGCGGATCGGCTTGGCGAGACCCGCGCGTGGGGGGTCGACGCTCAGGAGGTCGACGTCATCGGGGATGCCGAGGTCGCGAGCGTCACCTCGGAGCAGCTCCACGTTGCCAAGACCCGCCGCCAGCGCGTCACGCCGGCCGCGCTCGACGCTGCCGCGGTCGATCTCCGCGCCGGTGACCCTCTCGGAGACGGGCGCCAGGTGCATGGCGATGGCGCCGTTACCGGAGTAGAGATCGAGCGCGTGACGCGCTGCTGGAGCCAGCTCGCGGAGTCGGCGGTAGAGGAGCGCGGCTGCCTCGGGGTTGGGCTGCGCGAACGACGTGGCCGTGATGGTGAGGACGACGTCACCGTAGCGCTGCGCGAGGCTGCGGGCCCCGGCGAGCCTCTCGCTGCCGCCGCGGAAGCGTCCGCGGGGGTCGTACGGAGCCAGCGACACACCAGCCACACCTTCGTTCACCATCTCGTGGGCTGCTCCTAGGAGCACCCGCGCAGGGCTGGTGGCGACGAGCGCTACCAACACCTCCCCCTGGTCGTTGCCGCGCATGGCCACTTCCTTCACCCCTCGGGGCCAGGCGCGTGCGGCGACGCGCAGCCAGGCCAAGCGGCACGCCTCGTTCGCGCTGGGGTCCTCCTGGAGCACCACGACCTCGTGACTGCCGGGGCGGCGGTACCCAAGCGCGTTGAGCCCGCCCTGCGAGGCAGCTGCGATCGCCGGTTGGATGGCGTTCCGGTAGCGCCACTCCAGCGGAGACGCCAGCACCTCGAGGGGCATCGGCACCCGCGCTTCAGGACCGAGGCTGCGCCGGCAGGCGTCGCGCAGGACCTCGAGCTTGAGGAGCAGTTGACGCCGGTACGCGACGTGAGAGAGGTCCAGACCTGGGTGGCGCGCTGCCGGGACGCGGTCGGGGCTGGCCTCCAGCACGTCGACGACGTCGCCGAACCACACTCCCTTCGCCACCTGGCCGCTGGCCACCACCCTCTCACCCGGGATCGCGCCGCGGATCAGGAGCGTCCTGCCGTCATGCGCCTTGGCCAGCGCCAAACCCCCGTGGACCATGCGCTCCACCGCTACCTCGTAGCGCTCCATCAGGCCAGCGTAACCGCCTGTGGCGGGTGCTAGACTGGCAGCATGAAGCGGTCAGCGCAGGAGATGGTGGAGCTCGTCGTCTTCGGGCTCATCGCGTTGCTACTAGGCACGGGCGTCTTGTGGCTCGCGGGATGGCTCTTGGGCGCGGTCGGCACGGTCTTGCTGTGGCTGGCCGGGCTCATCTGGGCGTTGCTTAGGTTCATCGTCCCGGTCGCCCTCATCGCCGGGCTGGTGGTGCTGGTGGTGCGCATGGTGCGCGGTCACGAGCAGCCGCAAGCGGGCATTCCGCCGAGCGCGGCGCCGGGCACGACACCGGGCGCGGCGCCGCAGGCCGAGGCGCCAGCGACGATACCGACGCCAACTCCGGACCCGGTTACCGGCGCGCCTCCGAACGTGCCCGCACCCACCGAGACTCCGAGCACCGACGTACCACCCACCGACACCACGCCGTCAGCAGGCGCTGGCGTGCCAGGCGAGGGGAAGACCGACGGCGAGGGTGGCGAAGCCGAGCGCGACGCTCCCATAGACGCTCCCGAGGACGACAGAGAGCGGAACTGAACGACCGGTCGGCAGGAACCGGCCCACGAGCCTGAAGAGCTCCTTGGCGGGGGCAAGGCGCCCGCGCGCCGGCTGACGCCTCAGTCCGCTGCGAGCCGCTCGGCTGCTTCTACCAGCACGCACGCCACCTGGTGATCGGGCGCCACCGTGATCAGCGGCGGTGGCTCTTGATGCGTGTAGCGCAACCTCCAGCCTTCCTCCGTGCGCTCCCAGGCGGTCGCCTCCAACAGGCTCGGGTGCACGTACTCGATGGCGGCTTCGAGGGCTGCGCGTGCCGCGTTCGCATCACCAGAGGCCTTCGCGACCAGGTCCAAACCGTCCTGCCGGGTCTCGGCTAGCGCCGAGAGGTCGCGCTCGTCGACGCGTGCGGCGGCGAGACCGGCCTCCACGTCACGCCCCTCCCACCCACAGCTGGGGGTGGCCACAGGGCAGCGGGTGTGGAAGCGGCACCCGTTGGGCACGTCTATGGCGCTCGGGATCTCGCCCCTCGCCTCGAGTGGCGGCTTGAAGACCGCGGGATCGGGCTCGGGGCTGGCCGCGAGCAGCAGCTGAGTGTAGGGGTGCAGCCGGCTTCCCACAACGGATTCGGTGGGGCCGATCTCGACCACCTGACCCAGGTACATGATGGCGGTGCGATCAGCCACGTAGCGGATGGTGGGCAGGTCGTGCGAGACGTAGACGATGGAGATGCCGTCCTCGTCCCGGAAGCG
>SKSV01000386.1 GCA_007122815.1 Trueperaceae bacterium
ACCGAGATGCTGCGCGGCTCGTCGCTCGAGGAGGCGGCGCGCTACGCGAACGCCGCTGCCGCTCTCTCCACGCGCGGCTACGGGGCGGTAGACCCCATCCCGAGGCGCGCAGAAGTCGAAGCCTGGCTGGCCGAACAGGGATGAGCGCCTAACAGGGATGAGCCAGGTCTAGGCGGAGCGCCAGGTGAAGGCCCGCTCGCCGTCCAAGTAAGCGTCCGCGATGACCGCGCCCGCGGCGCTCCAACCCATCGGCCCCGCTCCGCCGGGCTCGTGCGTCAACCCGTGAAGGAACTCCGGGAAGGACCAGGGCTCTCCGTCGCGTGCGCTGCTGTTCGCCCGGTGGATGCCATCGCGGTACGCCCGCGCCGGCTCTAGCTGTCCGCGCTGGGCCAGGCTGGCCGCGTAGAACCCCGTCACGAACGGCCACAGCCCGCCGTTGTGGTACTCGTGCGGTTCGTTCTTGAAGGTGTACGAGAAGGACATCTGCAGGTCGTCCCAGTACTCGTCGAGGGGCGTGATCACGGGGTGGAAGGCGGGTAGGAGGTTCGCGCTGCCGCTCGCTGGCAAGCCCGCGACGAACTCGTCCACCGCCTCGGCTTGGCCGTCGTCGGCCACGCCAAGGAGGGAGACGAGCGCGTTCGCGAGGGCGTCGAAGCGGTAACCGTAACCCAGCGGGGAGAAGTGAGGCAGCCAGTAGCGGCCGGCGCGGTGCGCCGCCGCACCGCGCCCCTTCGCGTAGAGCACCTCGTGGTAGACGTCGTCTGGGATGCAGTCGTCTTCGTCGAACCAGTAGTTTGCGCCGATCAGGTGGCGCAACCTCGCCGCCTTCTCCTCGAGGGCGTGATCGGGGCTCCCGTGGAGGGCCTCGTGCACGACCGCGAAGCCGCGCTGCGCCTGCAGGTACAGCAGCTGATCGTACAGCACGTAGCCGCTCTGCACGTACTCGTCGGCCCAGTCGCCGGTCGGGGGGACGAACAGCAGGCCCCGCGCGTTGAACTCCCAGGCTCCCAGCAGGTGACGCACTCGTTCGAGCGACTCCAACACGGTTCCCAGGAACACCTCGTCGGCAGTGCGCTTCCAGTACTCCACCGCGCACAACACGAACCACAAGCCCGCGTCGACCCTCCCGGTGGTGCCCCCGTAGCTCACGCGCCCGGTTACCGGATCGACGTTGCTCGGGATCTCTCCGTGCGGTCCTTGGTGCCGGGCCAAGGTGACGAGCGTGCGGCGTGTCGTTTCGACGAGCTCGTCGTCTCCGCTTAGCAGTGCGGCGATGCCCATCACCGCACCGTCGCGCGCCCAGACGCGGCGGTAGTTGTGCCGCCGGCTCGGCGTGGCGAGGAAGCCGTCCTCGCTGGCGCAGGTCCTCAGCAGCTCGAGGGCGCGCTCGTGTCCCTCGCGGACCAGATCGTGCCTATCGTCTCGCATGCTCCCATCCAACGCCCGCAGCGTGCCGGGGGTGGTCTTCGGGGTTACCTGAGCCGCTTCAGGCGTTCCGGCATACATTCGCATGCTGCCGTGGTGGTGCACACTCGGCGTGTCGGCTCCTCGCGGCGCACCAGGAAGGCGCCGTGCAAGGAGCGTGGGGAGGACACCCGTGCGCATCGTGACTACGACGATCCTGGCGCTGCTCGCCGGGATGACCGTGGCAGCGTCCTTCGAGGTGGTCTCGCCGAGCGAAGCTCGTTACCGCGTGCGCGAGCGCGTGCTCGGGGTGCCCCTGGCCAACGACGCCGTCGGGATCACGGGGACGCTGAGTGGGAGCATCGTGTTGGAAGCCGATGGGGACACGGCCGTGTCCGGTGAGGTGAACGTCGACCTGACGGGGCTGGTTAGCGATCAGCCCCGGCGCGACGCCTACGTGCACGAGGAGGCCCTGGAGACCGAGCGCTACCCCAGCGCCACGTTCTCGGTGAGCGAGGTCCGCGGTCTGCCGAGGCCGCCGCCGACCGACGGCGAGGTCGACGTGGTCATCGCTGGCCAGCTGACGGTTCGCAACTTCAGCCTGCCGATCAGCTGGTCTGGTACCGCTAGCTTCGACGGCGCAGACGTGCATCTGGACGCCGCCACCACCCTCACCTTCGAGGAGCTCGGGCTCGAGCGACCGCGGGTGGGTGTGCTCGTCACGGTCTCCGAGGAGATCACCCTGGAGGTGAGCATCCTGCTCCGGCGCCGCTGAGCGCTCGGGAGCTAGCATGTTGGTGAGATGAAACTGTCACACCGACGCATGGATGGGCCCGCAGAAGTCTGGCGGGTGCGCGAGTTCCTGCGCACCGCCTTCGCTGCCAACGAGCGCAGGGCGAGGTGCTGGCACGTGGCGCGCTTCGACTACGCCTGTTGGCACGTCTGCCGCAACGTAGCCGAGGTGGGGCCCGAAGACGTCGCGTGGTTGCTAGAGGCGGATGGTGAACTCGTCGGGCTGGTGATGCCGGAGTGCGCTCCGGGCGAGGCACACATCTCGTTAGCGCCCGGCGCCCGCGGCAGGGCTCTGGTCGGCAGGGCGCTGGTCGGCAGTGCGCTGGTCGGCAGGGCGCTGGTCGGCAGGGAGTTGGGCGGCAGGGTGCTGGAGGAA
>SKSV01000148.1 GCA_007122815.1 Trueperaceae bacterium
CTGGTGATCACCTTCGGCACGCCCAACTGCTTGACGAGCAGCGAGACGAGCAGGTTCGTCGCGTCGTCAGCGGTGACTGCCACCACCACGTCGGAGTCCTCCACCCGCTCCTGCTCCAGCAGCTCCAGGTCGGCCCCGTCTCCGCGCAGCACCAGCGCCTTGGGCAGCAGGGCGGCGAGCTTCTCGCTGCGCGCCTCAGCGTGTTCGATGATGGTCACGTCGACGCCGAACTCGAGCAGCTCCTCGGCCGCCATGAAACCGACGTTGCCGCCGCCGATGACGGTCACGCGTTGCCGCCGGCGGCTGGGCGCGAAGCGGCTCTCGACCCGTCGGACGCCGTCGGCATTTCCCATGAACACCGCCTTGTCGCCAACGTGCAGGTGGTTCTCACCCGACGGGATCACGAAGTCATCGCCCCGTATCAGTCCGACCACCAGCACGCCCTCGGGCAGCTTGAGTCGCGCGAGCGATTCCTCCAGGAAGGGGTCGCCCGGCTCCATGCGGTACTCGACCATCTTCACCCGGTTCCCGGCGAACGAGGCGGTGTCGAGCGCGCGCGGCACCTGCACGATCTCCACGATCTGGTGTGCGAGCGTGCGCTGCGGCCAGAGCACCCTGTCGATGGTGAGCCCGATCGATTCCATCGCGCCGCGCTGGCGGAAGGCGTCGACGTAGCGCTGACGCGTCACGAAAGCCATCGTCTCCTTGGCGCCGAGGCCCTTGGCAGCCAGGCAGGCAAGCACGTTGATGTCGTCGTTCAGGGTGCAGGCGATGAAGGCCTCGGCCTTGCCCGCGCCCGCGCTGCGCAGGTCGTCGGGATCGGCCCCGTTCCCGCGCACGAACTGCACGTCGAGGTGCTCGAACGCCTCGCGTCGGGACTCGTCCTGGTCGACGATGGTCACGCTGTGGGAGCGGTGCAGCGCGCCCGCAATCTGAACGCCGATCTCACCACCGCCAACGAGGACGAGGTTCACGCCAGGCGCCTCACGACGGCGACCCCTGCGACCAGGAGCGTGCCCGCGATCAGCCCCCAAGGCCACAGGTGTCCGGAGCGGACGAAGGGGGTGATCTCGTCACGCAGCGAGAAGCGCACCGCCAGCTGACCGCTGGTGAAGCGCGGGTACTCGGCCGCCACCCGGCCGAAGGGGTCGATCACCGCCGTCACGCCGTCGTTCGCCGCGCGCAGCACGAAGCGTCGCGTCTCGATGGCGCGCAAGCGCCCCATGTCCAGGTGCTGGCGAGCGCCGTCGCCCCGACCGAACCAGGCGTCGTTCGTGATGACGATTAGAGCGCGCGCGCCGTCCGCCACCATCCTCGCGCTGACCTCGGGGAAGACCGACTCGTAGCAGATCCCGGTGGCGAGCTTGCCCAAGCGAGTCTCCAACGGCACCGGGCCCGGCCCTGGGCTGGTGGACACCAGCAGCGGCAGGTTCAGCGCGCTGAACACGCCCCGGTAGAACCCTTCGAGCCTCTCGATGAGGGGCCAGCGCTCACCGAACGGCACCAGCACGTGTTTGTCGTAACGATCGAGGACCTGCCCCCCTTCGATCAGGTAAGCGCTGTTGAAGCTCCGAAGCGAACCGTCAGGTGGGCGCTCGACACCGCGCCCACCGATGACGAAGACCGAGGCGGGCGAGCTCGCTTGGATCCTCTCGACGAGCGCGTCGGCTCCGACGCCTTCGAGGTCCAGACCGGCGACAGCACCCTCCGGCCAGACGACGAGATCGGGCGGCGCGGCCATGCCAGACACGCCCAGCTCCGTGATCGCGAGGTGCACGTCGAGCTCGCTAGAGGCGCTGACCGCCCGGCCGAAGGGATCGACGTTGCCTTGGACGAGCAAAGCCGTGGACTCCAGGGGACCCAGGGTCGAGGGTAGCGCGCGCTCTCCCCAGACCCATGCCCCGGCCACGAGCATGAGCAGGAGCACGAGGGGGCTCGCGCTCAACCACGGCCTCGGGCGACGTCGCTCACGGACCTCGCTAGCCACGAAGGGACCGGCGAACGCGGCGGCCAGAGCGGCGGTGAGCAGGGAGAGGCCAGTGACGCCCACCAGGGAAGCGGCTTGCGCCACCGGCGTGTCGACCCAGACGTAACCCAGCGTTCCCCAGGGGAACGCGAAGTACCCCTGGCTGCGCAACCACTCGACGAACACCCACGCTGGAGGCAGGAGCCACAACACCGCAGCCCCGCGGCCGGCTATCAGCCGCGAGGACCAACCGACGAAGCCCCAGATCGCCGCCAGGGCGAGCAGGAGCAGGGGGTGGAGCAACCAGTAGAAGGGACCGAGAAGGCTCGGGTCGGTGAACGACAGCGGCAGCCAGACCACGTAGACGCCGAAGAAACCGAGAGCGAAGAGCGCCCCGACCGCGAACGCCGCGCGCGGGGTTGGGGCGCGCGCGATCAGCCCGAAAGGCACCGCCAGCACCGCCGCCAGGGGCCACAGACCGCTCGGCGGCAGCGCGGCCGCCAGGACGATCCCAGACGCCAGAGCCAGCAGCGCCGCGATCATGCGCTCACGCTATCACTGGCCATGCCGCACTGAGGTAGAAGGGCTC
>SKSV01000107.1 GCA_007122815.1 Trueperaceae bacterium
CAGGCTTACGACCTCTCGGCAACCTGAGCACACCACCGCGACACCCAACGCCAGTCTCACCTCAACGACATCAGCGGCGGCACCATCACGCCGCTCTCCCGCCCGCAACGTAACCGGCGGGCAGCACTCGGGTATCGTGGGCACTGGCTCGCGCGCCCGTAGCTCAGTGGATAGAGCAGGGGACTCCTAAGCCTCGTGTCGCAGGTTCGATTCCTGCCGGGCGCACCAAGACCACACCGCATCACGACCACACCGCGCCCTCCCGAGAGCGACCTGCACACGCGTCTCACGAGGTACTCGTGTAGGACGGGGTGCATGCACCTTCACGCCAACGCGCCACGGCTCTCGCTGCCCACCGTGATCGTCGTAGCGCTCTTGACCACGCTCGCGTTGAGCTCTTGGGGATCGACGTTCGCTCAACCCACCCGCGACGGCTCGTGGAGCGTGGGGGTGATCCTCTCGATCAGCGCCGGCAGCCCCTTGGGCGCGCAGCAGGCGCGGCTCGCGGAGTCGAGCGCCAGCGCGTTGGGGCGCGCGGGGGTGTTCGGGGCCCCCTTCGTCACGGTGTTGCGCGACGACCGCGGCGACCCGCGTCAAGCAGAGCTAGCTGCGCGGGAGCTCATCGATGAGGGCGTGCTGGCGCTCGTGTGTTGCACTAGCCCTGCTGCCAGCGAGCGGGTCGCGCGCCTGGCGGCGGAGGCCGGAATCGTGATGCTCGGGCTCGATGGCGCGTTCTCCGAAGCGCTACCTGGTGCCGGAGTGCTCGGGTCCTCTGGGCAGCAGGTTTGGACGCTCTCCCTGAGGTCTGGCGCCCGGACGCAGCTCACCGCGGTCGGCGTGCACGCGGCCGAAGAGGGCAAGTCCGCACTCGCGCTCATGACCCTCGACAACACGTTCGGTGACGAGGCGGCCGAGGCGTTCGAGCGCGCCATGTCCGACGCTGGGCGCCAGGCGGTCGGGACGGTGCAGTACTCACCGTCCGCCACGGTCCTCACGCCCGAGGCCCTGTGGGCCGCTACGCGCGAGCCGGGGGCGGTGGTGGTGTGGGGCCTCGCGACCGACACGGCCATCGCGCTGGACGCTCTGCGTCGCCGCGGTTGGTTCGGGCCGGCCTACGTGCGCGCCGAGTCGCTCGCGCCAGGTGCCTGGGCGCGCTTGGAGTTGAGCGGTGCTGCGGTAGTGACGCCCCCAGTTCCTGGCGACTCGTGGTGGGGCGTGCGCGTGCCGGTGGCGCCAATCAGCCTGGCCGAGCTCCTGCCGCCTGAGCACCCGAACCGCGACGCTGCGTTGGAGGTGTTGGCCGAACTGGACGCAGCCGGCTTGCGGCTCGACCCGGTCGAGCGCGCGAACGTGGCGCTCGTCGCGGACGCGCTTACCCTCTTGCAGCGCGCCTTCGAGGAGGCCGCAGCGCTGCGGTTGCCGCCGGGCTTGCCCGTGGAGTCCTGGCGTCAGGCCGTTCTCGACGCGCTCCTGAGCGCTCCCCCGCGAGCCCTCTCCGCGGGAACGTACCAGGCTAGATCCGGTGACTCACGCTTGGCGCGCTGGCAGGGTCTAGTCATCGCTCGCACTCGGTGAGGCGCTGCGGCAAGCAGCGGAGGGCCACCGCCGCGCTCCGGGCAGTCGAAGTGCCTCGCGGTACAGTGCGGCGATGAGCATCCCGCTTTCGCCGGTCCTCGACGAGTTCGCCGCCTTGGAGGCAGAACTGTCGGAGCCGTCGGTACTTGCAGATCAGCCGCGCTACCGAGCGTTGATGCGCCGCTACGGCGCGCTGAAGCAGGCCGCCGACGCCGCGCGGGCGCTGGAGCGCGTGCGCGTCGAACGCGCCGATGCTGAGACGCTGCTTGCGGATCCCGAGCTCGCAGAGGTGGCGCGGGCCGAACTGGAGCGGCTCGACTCGGAGGCCGACGCGCTCGAGGAGAAGCTTCACCGAGAGCTGGTGCCGCGAGATCCGTACGACCAGGATGACGTGATCGTCGAGATCCGCGCCGCAGCGGGGGGCGACGAGGCATCACTATTCGCCAGCGACGTCATGACGATGTACCATCGTTATGCCGAGTCCCTGGGGTTCACCATCGAGCCGCTCGACACCTACCCGACCGAGGTCGGCGGGGTCTCCAAGGCCTCCTTCGAGGTCAGAGGAAGAGGCGCCTACCGCGCCTTCAAGTACGAGTCGGGCGTGCACCGCGTGCAACGCGTCCCGACCACCGAGGCTCAAGGCCGCATCCACACGAGCACCGTGACCGTCGCGGTACTACCGATCAGCGAGGAGGCCGAGGTCGAGCTCTCGCCCGACGACTACCGCGTCGACGTCTACCGATCCTCGGGACCGGGCGGTCAATCAGTGAACACCACCGACAGCGCCGTTCGCATCACGTACCGCGCCGGCCAACCAGAGGAGCTCGTCGTCACCTGCCAGGACGGGAAGTCCCAGCACAAGAACAAGGAGAAGGCGCTGACCGTCCTGCGGGCTCGGCTGCTCGAGCGCCAGCGCGCCAAGGCGCAGGCCGAGGAGCGCGAGGCACGCCTGGTACAGATCGGCAGCGGCGAGCGCTC
>SKSV01000009.1 GCA_007122815.1 Trueperaceae bacterium
GCGCCGAGGACGGCTACGCCAGTGGCGCCGGCAGTGCGGCCGGCAGTGCCGCCGGCAGTGCCGGTGGCGGCAAGGTAGTAGCAGCCGGCGACGTGAAGGCGGGCCTGCCGCTCGCGGCCGGCATCGGACTCGCGGTGCTCTTCGCGCTGCTCGTGGCGTTGGGCGTCTACCCCACACCGGTGCAGGGCCTGATCGAAGGTGCCGTGCAGGGTCTGTTCTGAGCGCCGGCCGGCCCCTTGACGCCAACTGAACAAGCGTTCGACAATATGAACGTGCGTTCAGCCGAGACCGACGACGATCATCTCAGCCCAGACGACCGCTCCACCAGGAGCCGCATCCGTGACGCAGCCATCGAGTGCTTCGCCGATGCGGGGGTCAAGGCCACCACGGTACGGAAGATCGCGTCACGGGCCGGCGTATCCGCAGCCCTGGTGATCCACCACTTCGGCTCCAAGGAGCGCCTCAGGGCCGCTTGCGACGCCCACGTGGCGCGCATGATCCGCGAACGCAAGCGCCAGGCCATGCGCGACGGGCCGGGACTCGACCCGCTCGCGGCGCTGAGACAGGAACAACACGGGCCGCCGCTCGCGCGCTACCTCGCGCGCACCCTCGCCGAAGGGACACCACAGGTGGCTCGGCTGGTGGACGAGATGATCGACGACGCCGAGCGGTACATGGCCGACGGTGTGGCCAACGGCAGCCTCAGGCAGAGCGAACACCCGCGCGGTGTCGCCGCGGTCCTGACCTTCTGGTCGCTCGGGGCGCTGGTACTCCACGAGCACGTGGAGCGCGTGCTCGGTGTCGACATCGCGGCGCCACCGCACGTGCACGCCGACAACCCCGCGTACGTCGCGCCCGCGCTCGAGCTGCTCGCTCACGGGATCCTGGCACCCGAGTGGTACGAGCGGCTCGGCTCGGCCGACGCACCGCGAGGCACCGAGCCCGAAGAACGAGAGGAGTCGAGATGAGCGCTTCTGTCATCAGCGTTGTCGGCCTGGTCAAGGACTACGGCCGCACGCGCGCGCTGGAGGGACTGGACCTGGAGGTCCGACAAGGCGAGGTCTTCGGCTTCATAGGACCCAACGGTGCCGGCAAGTCCACCACCATCCGGGTGATCATGGACCTCCTGCGACCGACGGCCGGCGACGTCACGGTGTTCGGCGTCGAGCCACGCCTCGGGGGAGCCGAGTTGCGTCGGCGCATCGGCTACCTCCCGGGCGAACCGGCTCTGACCGGCCGCGTGAGCGCTGGCGAGCAGCTGAGGCACCTAGCCGCGCTGCGCGGAGGCAGGGGACTGGACCAGATCTCCGCTCTGGCGGGGCGCTTCCGGCTCGACCTCGGGCGTCCCATGCGGACGCTCTCGAAGGGGAACAGGCAGAAGGTGGCGGTGATCCAGGCGTTCATGCACGAGCCCGAGCTGCTCGTTCTCGACGAACCGACCAGCGGCCTGGACCCCCTGCTCCAGTTCGAGTTCCTCGAGCTCCTGCGCGAGACCGCTGAGCGCGGAGCCACGGTGCTGATGTCGTCGCACGTGCTCCGCGAAGTGGAGAGCGTCGCCGACCGGGTAGCGGTGATCCGCGCCGGCAAGACGATGGACGTCGACTCGGTCGACGGCCTGCGCGAGCGTGCCGGACAGCGCGTCACGCTGCGCTTCGAGCGAGCGCCCAGCCCAGACGAGTTCGAGGCGCTACCCGGGGTAGCCCAGCTGCGTATCGACGGCGCAGAGCTCCAGTGCCTCTTGCACGGTGAGCCGGACGCGCTCCTGAAGGTCGCGGCGAAGCATCGGGTGACGGCCTGGTCGGCTCGCGACCGCGACCTGGAAGACCTCTTCCTGGACGCGTACCGCCTCGGCGAAGCGAACGCCAACACGGTGGAGGTGGACAATGCGAACTGAGACGCTCCCCATGGGCGCTGAGTCGCTCCCCATGCGAACTGAAACGCTTCCCAGCCTGCGGCGCGTGTGGCGCGACCACGTTCGCAGCCTCTGGATCTGGGCGGCCGCCCTGGCTGCCATCACCATCTTCTACATGTCGTTCTGGCCGATGATGGGCGCGGAGATGATGGCCGCTCTCGAAGGCATGCCCGAGGGCTTGATGGTGGCCATGGGATACGACAGGATCGGCAGCGCCGCCGGTTACCTCGAAGCCGTCATCTACGGCCTACTCGGCCCGGTCCTGCTGCTCGTGTACGGCATCGGCCTCGGTGGCCGCTTGATCGCCGGTCAGGAGGAGGACGGTAGCCTGGAGCTCGACCTCACCGCCCCCGTGAGCCGTGCGCGCATCTACCTCGAGCGCCTCGCGGCCGCATGGCTGCTGGTGACCTGCTTGGTTGCCGCCGCCACCGCGGCGGTGCTGGTGAGCGTACCCCTCTTCGACCTCCAGATCCCCACGGCGAACGTGCTTGCGGCCAGCCTCGGGCTGTGGCTGATGGTGGGAGGCTTCACGACGCTGGCGTTCGCGCTGGGAGCCGCGCGGGGCCGGCGGGGCCTCGCCCTGGGCGTCGCTGCGGGGGCGGCGGTAGTCGCGTACGTGTTCCGCGGTGTCGCCAACCGC
>SKSV01000296.1 GCA_007122815.1 Trueperaceae bacterium
CGACGACCTGGCGGCCTGCGACGTGGCGCTCTTCGTCGACGCCGACGCCGATCCGGCGCGTGAGCGCCCCGGCTGGCAGCACCATCACGCCCGTGCCGGACTCTCTCCGGGCGCCCCGCTCCTCGGGCACGCCCTCGACGTGCCGGCACTGCTCGACCTGACCGTCCGCCTGCACGGCAGCGCGCCGCGCGCCGCCACGCTGGCGCTGCCGGCGCGTGACTTCACCTTGGGCGAGACGCTGACACCGGCGGCGGCCGCGGGCGTGGAGTCGGCCATCAGGACGCTGTTGGCGCTGAGCGCGGCGAGCTCGGCACGGTCCGCGCCTTGAGCGCGGCGAGCTCCGCACTGCCCGCGCGCTGAGCATCGCCCGCGCCGGTAGGGTCCAGGCGCGCGCCGGGCTGCAAGGCTTAGCATCAGAGCGATGCCCTGGGAGCTGGTCGATCACACCGCCGACGTCGCGCTGCTGATCGAGGCGCCCACCCGCGAGGCGCTCTTCGAGGAGGCCGCTCGCGCGCTGGTGTCGTTGATCGTCGAGGACCCGGCGAGCGTGGAGGAGCGCGAGACGCTTCACTTCGAGCTCACCGCCGACGACCCCGCCGACCTGCTGTTCGACTGGCTGCAGGCTCTGCTCGTCGCCTGCGAACTGCGACGCGTGCTACTCACCCGCTTCCAGGTCACACTGGAGGGGCGGGGTCTGCGCGCCAGCGCCACCGGTGAGCGCGTCGACCCTTCGCGCCACCGCCTCGCTTACGAGGTCAAGGCGATCACCTACCACGGCCTGGCCGTGCGGGCCACGCGCGATGGTTGGCAAGCCGAGGTGGTCGTCGACATCTGAGCGCCTCGGGTGGCGCCCAGGGGCGCGGACGGGCCCCCAGGCGCCGGCTGAGGGGGCGCCGGCAATCCACGCGCAGGCGCGGCGCGCAGGCGTTCGATCGTGCGGAGGTGACCATGCAACGCAGCGAACTCCGAGGCCGGCTCGAGCGCATCGACGAGGTGAGCTGGCGCATCCCGCGGACGGCCCGAAACGACATGCGGGTCGATGGGATCGTGTACGCCGACGAGGCGCTGATCGAGTCCCTGGGCGACGACCCGGCCCTCGACCAGGTGGCGAACGTCGCCACCTTGCCCGGCATCCGGGGAGCGAGCCTGGCGATGCCCGACATCCACTGGGGCTACGGCTTCTGCATCGGCGGGGTGGCCGCCACCGACCCCACCCAGGGTGGTGTGATCTCGCCGGGTGGCGTCGGGTACGACATCAACTGCGGAGTGCGCCTGCTGCGGACCACGCTCGACGAGCGCGACCTCGTCGGGCCCCTGGAGCGCCTGATCGAGGCGCTGTTGGCGCACGTGCCGACCGGTGTGGGACGCTCGGGTCCGTATCACTTCGACCGGCGCGAGCTGCTCGCGCTCATGAGCGAGGGGGTGCCTTTCCTGCGTCGGCGCGGCCTGGCGGACGACGAAGACGTTGCCCACTGCGAGTCCGAAGGCTGCCTCGCCGATGCCCGACCCGACCTCGTGAGCGGCGTGGCGCTCGAGCGTGGTGCCGATCAGTGCGGCACGGTGGGCTCGGGCAACCACTTCGTGGAGGTGCAGGTTGTCGATCGCGTGGTCGACGAGGAGGCCGCCGCCGCGTTCGGTCTCGCGCCGGGCCAGGTGTGCGTCCTCATCCACTCCGGTTCACGCGGGCTCGGCTACCAGGTCTGCGACGACGCTCTGCGGGCGCTCAGGGGCGTTCCGGCGCGCCATGGCATCGAACTCCCCGATCGCCAGCTCGCTTGCGCTCCGCTCGCCAGCAGCGAGGGGCAGGCGTACTTGGGCGCGATGCGGGCGGCCGCGAACTACGCCTTCTGCAACCGCCAGCTCATCACCCAGCAGGTCCGCGAGGTGTTCGAGCGCGTCTTCGAGCGTCCCTGGCAGCGGCTCGGTCTCGAGCTGGTCTACGACGTCGCCCACAACATCGCCAAGCTCGAATCCCACCGGGTGGACGGTGAGGAGAAGATGCTCTGCGTGCACCGCAAGGGCGCCACCCGAGCGTTCCCGGCTGGCCACGCCGAGGTGCCCGCCGCATACCGCGCGGTCGGCCAACCGGTGATGGTGCCCGGCGACATGGGGCGCGCTAGCTGGGTGCTGGTGGGCGGCCCGCGGTCGATGGAGCGCAGTTTCGGCAGCAGCTGCCACGGCGCCGGCCGCGCCTTGAGTCGCAAGGCCGCGCTGAAGGCGGCGAAGGGCCGCGACGTGCGCGCCGAACTCGCGGCGCACGGCGTGATCGCCCGGGCGAGCAGCCGCCGCGGCCTCGACGAGGAGCAACCCGACGCCTACAAGGACGTCGACCGCGTGGTCGAGGTGGTCCACCGGGCCGGTCTCTCGACCCGCGTAGCGCGGTTGCGGCCGCTGGGGGTCATCAAGGGCTGAGCGGCGGGCAGCGAGTCTCGGGCTGAGCGGCGGGGAGCGAGTCTCGACGACCGAGCCTGGAGCGCTGAGCCGCCGTATGCTCGCGAGACGTGAAGCGCATGCGTCCCGGCGGCATGGCCGGGTTCACCGTGGTGTGGGCC
>SKSV01000151.1 GCA_007122815.1 Trueperaceae bacterium
GGGTTGCTGTCTGGTGACGGCTTCAGGGGTGCCCAGGAGGGCGGCATCACGTTCGCCAAGGCCGATCTCGCGGACTTGGAGCCTCTCGTTGAGACGTTCAGGGGGTGGTTCGGCGGTACCGTACAGGAGCATGCCAACTGCGTTCAGTGGCGCTTCGGGCGGGTCGCCGTCGGCTTCCTTGCCGCGCTAGGCATCGACCAGGCCGAAGCGGCCGAGAAGGGTGTGCCGGAAGCGGTGTTCGCAGCTCCGCGCGAAGCGGTCATCGGTTACCTCCAGGGCCTGTTCACTGCTGATGGCACGGTGAACGTCTCCCGCGGGGGCAAGAGTTGCACCATTCGACTCGCCAGTTCCTCGCGCACCTTGCTCGCCGATGTTCAGCTCCTTCTCTCGAACCTCGGCATCGTGAGCCGCATCTACCATCGGCGCAGCAGCGGCGAGAAGCTGACGCACGACGGCACTGGCGGCATGCGCATGGATGCCTACGCCGAGCAGTTCGAGCTGACGCTCGACGAGGTCGACCTTGACGTGTTCGTCGACACGGTTGGCTTCCTCACGAGCGGCAAGCAGGAGCGAGCGCGCGCGTACGTTGCGTCGAAGCTCAGGCCGTCGTACGGAGGGTCCTACGAAACCGAAGTCGAGACCGTCGAGTTTGAAGGTCTGGAGCCGGTCTTCGACACGACCGAGCCGGTCTCGCACTCGGTGATCGCAAACGCGATCGTAGCTCACCAATGCGGTGAGATTCCCTTGTTCCCCGGTGAACCGTGTGACCTGGGCGCCATCAACCTGGCTGAGTACGTGGTGGAGCAGGGAGTCGGGCTCTTCGGCTTCGACATGGAGACCTTCCGCGCCGACGTCCACACCTGCGTGCGGTTCCTCGACAACGTGCTCGAGGTGAACAAGTTCGCGCTCGAGGACAACCGCGAGATGAGCCATTACCTGAGGAGGCTGGGGCTCGGCATCATGGGCCTCGCCGACGCGCTCATCCGCATGGGCTTCCGCTACGACAGCGAGGAGGGGCGCGACGCTACCCGCGCGATGATCGAGGCGCTGCGCGAGGCCGCCACGGAGGCGAGCCGCGCGTTGGCGGAGGAGCGCGGTCCCTTCCCGGGTCTCGGAGAGTCGAGCCTCGCGGACGCGCGCCGCAACATCGCGCTGCTGACCGTAGCCCCCACGGGCACCACCAGCATGCTGATGGGCGTGAGTTCGGGCGTCGAGCCGGTCTTCGCACCGTTCATCTACCGGAAGATCGGCAGCGGCTACGCGGCGATCATCGCGCCGCTGTTCCGCGAGCTGCTGGAGCGTCACGCGCCGCATCCCGACTACACGAAGGAGGGGCGCTGGGACTGGCAGAAGGTCGTCGAGCAGGTACAAGCGCATCACGGCAGCGTGCAGCGGCTCGACTTCATCCCCGACGACGTCAAGGCCGTGCTGGTCTGCGCTCACGACATCGCACCGAGCGACCACGTGAGGATGCAGGGAGTGGTGCAGAGCGCCTTCGACGCCGGCGGCGACATGGTCTCGAACTCGATCTCCAAGACCATCAACCTCCCCAACGGAGCCGGCGTCGAGGACGTGTACGACTCGTACGCTCTGGCGTTCGAGACTGGCTGCAAGGGCATCACCGTCTACCGCGACGGTTCGCGCGAGTTCCAAGTCCTCTCCACGTCGAGCAAGGCCGAGAGGAAGGGTGGGGCAGAGAAGATGACTCCAGAGACGCCTACCGTCAACGCGGCCGCTATCGAGGGCGCGCCCGCGGCCGCTACCGAGAGCGCGGCCGATGCCGCGGCCGCTGCGGAGCGGCCCGCCTCCGTCCCGCCCAGAAGCGCAGCGACCAAGTCCCAGGAGCAGAACCGCAGCCGCACGACTTTCGAGAGGCTCCCCTCGGAGCCGCTCTTCGATCGCCCGACGCGGTTGGAGGGCTTCACCGACGCGGTCAAGCTCATGCTCGCGAGCGGAGAACACCGCGGCTTCTACGTGACGGTGAACAAGCAAGACGGTCTCCCGGTGGAGTGCTTCATCACCAGCGGCAAGGCTGGGGACGAAGCCAACGCCGACTCCGAGGCGCTCGGGCGGGTGGTGTCGATAGCGTTGCAGTACGGCGTACCGGCGGAAGCCATCGTCAAGACCCTGCGCGGCATAAACGGTGGCATGTACGGCACGTACCAAGGTCGCATGGTCGCTTCGCGCGCCGACCTGATCGCGGTGGCGCTGGAGACCGCCGGCGTCGAGAACGTTCTGCAGCGCGGTAGGCCGTGTCCTGATTGCAGCGCTCCGTTGCGTTTCGAGGAGGGCTGCATGAAGTGCGAGGCTTGCGGGTACAGCAAGTGCGGATGAGGCGCAGGGCGGGTCTACGAGCGGCGCCGCGTTACGCCAGCGCGCCGTGGCTCCGCAATAGGGCGTGCAACTCGACCAGCGACTTGACGATCACGTCCGGTTGATGCGGTGACGCGGGGAGGTCCGTGCGCTTGGCCTCGCCGGTGAGCGTCAGGACCGCCAGGAAGCCGTGCTCGTTGGCCATGCGGACGTCGGTGTAGAGCCGA
>SKSV01000210.1 GCA_007122815.1 Trueperaceae bacterium
CCCACCCAAGCTGAAGTAGCCGCGCACGAGGGCGGCCAGCCGAGCGACGCCGTCGTCGCCCTCGAGGGCCTTGGGCGAGAACTTCATGTTGAGCAAGGTGCCGCCCGTCTTCACGTGCTCGAACACCGTCGCGGAGCGCATCACCGCCGTCGGTCCGCGGCGGTCGGCGCCTTGCACGGGCGAGATCCCTTCGGATAGAGGCGCGCCCGCCAAGCGGCCGTCGGGCGTGGCGCCGGTGACGGACCCGAAGTACACGTGGCAGGTCGTGGGGAGCAGGTCGACGTGGTAGGTGCCTCCGCGGGGGGCGGGGCGCCCCTCGACCACCTCGAAGAAGGCGTCGAAGGCTCTCTTCGCCAGTCGATCGGCGCGTTCGTCGTCGTTGCCGTAACGCGGCGTGCGGTTCAGCAGGCGCTGCCGCAGTGCTTCGTTGCCGGCGAAGCCCTCGTGCATGGCCGCGATCAGGTCGTCCAGATCGACGAAGCTGGACACGTAGACCTGGTGGTGGAGGGCGGACAGGCAGTCGGTGAGGGTACCGAGACCGACCCCCTGGAGGTAGGTGGTGTTGTACCGAGCCCCTCCGGCGTTGTAGTCCCGCGCGTTCGCGATGCAGTCATCGATGAGCAGCGAGAGGTATGGCGCGGGCATCTCCCGCTCGAACAGCTCCTGGATGACGGCGTTGCCGCGGATCTTGACGTCGACGAGGTAGCGCAGCTGCTCTCGCCAGGCGTCGAACACGTCATCGAAGCTGTCGAACTCCTCGGGGGAGCCGGTGCGGGGCCCGAGTTGCGCTCCGGTACGCGGGTCGCGACCGTCACAGAGGGCCAGCTCGAGGGGCTTGACCAAGTTCAGGTACCCGGAGAGGACGTAGGCTTCCTTCCCGAAGGCGCCCGACTCCACGCAACCGCTGGTGCCGCCCTCGCGGGCGTCCTCCAGGCTCTTGCCTTGCCGGACCAGCTCTTCGACGACCAGCTCGGAGTTGAACAGCGCGGGGTAACCGAGGCCCTCCCGGATCACCTGGCATGCCCGTCTCAAGAGCGTCTCGGGGGTGCTACGAGCCAGATGGAGGTTGCACTGGGGCTGCAGGAGTCGCATCTCCTCGGCCACCTCGAGGATGAGCTCGGAAACCTCGCCGGCCCCGTCGCTGCCGTCCGACCGTAGCCCTCCCAGGTTCACGTTGACGAAGTCGTTGTAGGTGCCGCTCTCCTCGGCGGTCACCCCCACCTTCGGCGGCGCGGGTTGGTCGTTGAACTTGATCCACAGGCATCCGAGCAACTCCTTGGCGTCATCACGCGTGAGCGTTCCAGCGCGCAGGCCCGCCTGGTAGAAGGGTTCCAGGTGCTGGTCCAGGTGCCCGGGGCTGAACGCGTCCCAGCCGTTCAGCTCGGAGATGACGGCGAGGTGGTGGAACCAGTACGCCTGGAGGGCTTCGCGGAAGTCGCGTGGCGGTTCGGCGGGAACACGCTCGCAGGTCTCGGCTATCAGCCGCAGTTCGCTGCGTCTCGCAGGGTCGGTCTCTCGATCGGCAGCCTCGCTGGCGAGTGCGGCGTATCGCCTGGCCCAGATCATCGTAGCTTCAGCCGCCACGTCCATGGCGTCTAGTTGCTCTCGCTCGGCCTGCTTCCCTGGTCCTGCGGGCGCGCCTAGCGAAGCCCGGGCCACGGCGATCCGTGAGCGCAGCTGACGGAGCCCGAGTTGGAAGGGTTTGCCGTCGGCGGCGGTGTGGCCTGGAGCGCGCTGCTCCATGAACTCGGTGAAGCAGCCGGCGTCGTAGGCGGCCCGCCACTCGGCCGCAACCGCGGCGAAGGCGCGCTCACGCAGTGAGCGGCGAGTCCAGTAAGGGATGACCTCATCCCGGTAGGCGTCGATGAACTCGCTGGGAACCTCGTATCGCGTCTTGTCGCGAGTGGCCAACACCTCCAGGTCGCCCAGGCTGTGGCACGTGAGCTCGGGGAAGGTGGGACACGCCTTGGGCTCCGAGCCTCGCTCGCCGACGATCAGCTCGAGTTCACCGAGGTAGAGCGAGCGGTTGGCGCAGAGGTGTCGGAACGCCAGGGCTCGAAGCATCGGAGGCGGGTGGAACTCTGCGTTATCCTGATAGAACCGCGTGATGAGCAACGAACGTTCGACGCAGACGCGTGGTCTGGCGGCCAGCGAGGCGGCACGTAACCTGGCTACCCGCTCACGCACGAGCCTCTCCCCCGATCCTCACTTCGAAGCCGGCCGCCCGCAAGGCCGAAGCGAACGCAGTCGGTCGCTCCGTTCGCTCCGGCACCTCCGCGATCGAGGGGTACGTCTGCCCCAAGCGCCGGTACTTCTCGCCCGCCGTGTCGTGATAAGGCAGGAGCCACACCTGGTGGCGTCGGTGGAGCGACCCGAGCAGTCGAACGTAAGCCTCCTGCGCCTGCGCCGTGTCGTGCACTCCCGGGATCACCGGCACCCTGATCCAGAGCTCCGCCTCGGCCCGGTCTACTGCACGCAGGTTCTCGAGGATCAGCGGCAACGGCGCGCCCGTGTTCCGGAGATGGCG
>SKSV01000356.1 GCA_007122815.1 Trueperaceae bacterium
CCTCGATTGGCGTGACGACTCGTTCGAGAGCGCCGAGGCCCGCGCCCGGGCTTTCACCGAGTCCGGCGCCCACGGCTTCCAGACGGCCTTCAGCAACTTCCGCAACGCCGTGTTGCTGACCGTCAGCAACCGCATAGAGGGAACCCTGATCCTGATCGAGTGACGGCGCCCTCGAGCGTCGTGCTGGGGCTGCCGACAGGCGGCCGGAGGAGGCGGTGATGTCGCGTGCACAAGCCTGAGATAGCTCGCATGGTGGTGCTCGGTTCGTTGTTGGCGCTGGTGCTCGGTTGGGCTGCTGGCCAGCGCAGTCTCGAGATCCCGACGGTGCCTGGGGTCCCGACACCCGGCCCGCAGGCGGTCAACCTGATCACCCCGATCAAGGACATGTTGTCCGGACGGCCCTGGCTCCTGGCCGAAGGGATCGACCCAGGCTTGGAGATGCGGCCCGGTTCGGACGCGTTGACGAGGATGGATTGGCAGGCTGCTGGCGACGGGATGGCGCGGGCTGCGCAAGCGGGCGCTTCCATGCAGGCGCCCGGCGCGGCGGCGCTGGTGCCCTTCCGCGAACCCGGGCCCGCCTTCAGCCGCGACGTGCTGGTGACCCGCGACTTCAGCCAGATCCCCTTCCAGACCGAGCCCCATCTGGCCGTGAACCCGCGCGACCCCTCGCACCTGGTGCTGGGACTGATCGATTACAACTTCCCGGCCACGACGTCGTACGTGAGCTTCGACGGCGGCGAGAACTGGGAGGGGCCGAACCAGGTGCCCTTCCTCATCACCGACCGCGTCTCGGGAGGCGACCCGGTGCTCGCGTTCGACCGTGACCAGAACGTCTACTACGCCAGCATCTCGATCGGCGTCGAGGAGTTCAGCGTCGGTCCCGTGGTGGTGTTCTCGCTGGTGTCGAGCATCGCGGTGGCGCGTTCCGACGACGGCGGGTACGCGTGGCCTCAGACCGTCTCCACGGCACGCTCGCGCGTGAGCACCGACGACCTCGCGCCCGACCAGTTCGGGCGCCTGCGCGGCACCATCGACATCAGCTTCCTCGACAAGCCCTGGATGGCCGTGGGGCCGCACCCGACGAGCCCGGGCCGGGACGTCATCTACGTTACCTACACCGAGTTCGAGGTGAACTACGAGGTCTTCTGGATCGGTGAGATCCCCGCCACGTTGCCGCGCGAGATGCGCACCACCATCCGCTTGGTGTCGTCCGAGGACGGCGGCCTGACGTGGAGCGAACCCATCGCGGTGAGCCCGACGGTGCGGCGCGGTTACGGCGAGAGGGACGGTGCCGACCCCGCGCCCGGAGTCTTCGGCACGCAACGCGTGGTGCAGGGCTCCCAACCGGTCGTGGGCCCCGACGGGAGCGTCTACGTCGCCTGGCTCGACAGCACGGACGACGACAGCATGAAGGGTATTGCCGAGATCTGGCTGGCGCGCTCGGACGACGCGGGCCGGACCTTCGACGCTCCAGCGCTGGCGTCGACCTTCAACGAGATCGACTTCCGCCCCCGCAACGCCTACTTCCGCTACTGGGGGAGCGCCTTCCCGCAGCTCGCCGTGGGGCCCGACAGTGAGCTCTACGTCGTCTACACGGCGCGTCCCTCGGATCGACTGCATGACGACGGCGACATCTTCCTGGTGGCGTCACGCGATCGCGGCGAAACGTGGACGCGGCCGCGGCGCCTCAACGACGACGACGGCGCCGCGTTGCAGTTCTTCCCAGCCGTCGACGTCGGACCCGACGGCGTGGTGCACGTGATGTGGGGCGACATGCGTGACGACCCCGCGCAGACGCGCTACCACATCTACTACACGCGTTCCGAGGACGGTGGCGAGAGCTGGGGCTTCGAGCTCGAGGAGCTCGACCTCAGGGTCGGCGACATGCGCGTCACGGACTTCGCCTCGAACCCCAACCGGGGCTTCCCGAACGGCCTGTTCATCGGAGACTACTTCTCGATCAAGGCGACCGCCGAGGACGTCTACATGGTGTGGGCCGACACGCGCCTGGGGGAGTTCGGCGGCCTGAACCAGAAGATCGGCTTCGCGCGCCAGCGCGCCATCGCCTCGCCCGAGGTGTTCCTCTCGCCGCCGGCGGGTCCGGGCGGTCAGGAGGTGACGTTGCAGGGGTTCGGCTTCCAGCCGGACATGAACCTCTTCGTGCAGCTCGGCGACGCCACCATCGCGTTCGCGCGCACGAACCCCGACGGCCGTTTCACCAGCCGCTTCTACATGCCGGTAACGGGCGAAGGCGCTCATAGCGTGCGCGTGTTGGACGCCAGCGGCAACGTCGCAGGCACCTCCTTCTACACCGAGTTCGGTTTCGGCACCATCGAGCGCCTGATGCGTGACCTCGGCCGGCAGATCGACGAGCTCCGCGGGACCGAGCAGGCGGTGTTCGACCCGACCCCGGCCTCGGCGCGGACCGCGGGCGTGTGGGGAGCGCCGGCCTGGGTGCTCATGGGTATCGCGCTTGCCCTGGGCGGGGTCGCCTTGCGGCGCCGCAGCGGCGAGCTCA
>SKSV01000022.1 GCA_007122815.1 Trueperaceae bacterium
AAGGGGTTGTTGGAGGCGGGGTCGAAGAAGCGCCGCGCGGCGGTCTTGGCGCGGCTGCCGATCTCCGCGAGCGGGCTCCAGATGTCGCTGAGCGCTTCCTTGCCGCTGCGCTCGGCGCGCTGGAACCAGGGCTGCACCTGGAGCTGTCGCATGAAGGTGTTCAGCGCACCGACGTTCTCGCTGATCGACATCTCGTTGTCGTTCAGGACTATCGTCATGCGCGGCTTCACGTGACCGATCTGGTTCAGCGCCGCGAGCGCGATGCCCCCCGTGAGGGCGCCGTCACCGATCACGGCGGTCACGTCGTAAGGAGCCTGGCGAGCGTCGCGCGCGAGCGCCATGCCGAACGCCGCGGCTAGGCTGGTGCTGGCGTGCCCTACGGTGAGGGCGTCGTGCTCCGACTCGCTGCTGGTGGTGAAGCCCGCGAGGCCACCGTGACGGCGGATGGTGCGCATTCGATCGCGTCGGCCGGTGAGGATCTTGTGCCCGTAGGTCTGGTGGCCCACGTCCCAGACGATGCGGTCGCGAGCCGTGTCGTAGACGTGATGGAGCGCAACGGTCAGCTCGACCGCGCCCAGGCTCGAGGCCAGGTGCCCGCCGGTTTCGGAGCAGACGTCGATTATCTCCTCGCGCAGCTCGCTCGCCAGCGCACGCAGCTGATCGAGGCGCAAACGCGCTACGTCCTGCGGTGTGGTGATGTGATCGAGCACGCCCACGTGCGTCCCTCCCCGAACGGCAGCCGCCGGCAGCCTAGCAGGTGCCCGAGCGCGGGCTCAGTGAGCCAGCGCAAGGTCGCGACGGTACCGGCGCCGAACCCTGCGACCCGCCCTGGCCAGGCGCGCTCACCAGCGCGGTCACCAGCTCGGTCACCGGCGCGCTCACCAGCGCGCTCACCAGCGCGGTCACCGGCGCGCTCACCAGCGCGGTCATGGCTGCTCGGCCGTGACGTTGGTGTCGACCAGGAACCAACCGTTCTCGTGCCTGACGATGCCGATGCGCGGCGCGAACCAGAGGATGCGTGAGAGCTCGTCCTGGATGCCGCCGTCCTCGTCGTACTGGCGCACGGTGCGGTCGATCACGTAGACCTCGTAGCTCTCCCCCGCTACCGTCACGGGGCGGAAGTCGATGACCGTGTACACGTACTCGACGTCCAGCCTCATGTGGCGCAGGCCAGGAGCGGCGCTCGGGTAGCGCTGGTCGGCGACGGTCTCGGCGCGCCAGGTGAGACCGACCCTGAGTTCGTCCTGGGCGGGGTACTCACGGATCGGAGGGTCGAAGTCGATGACCGCGCCCGGGCGCACCTGGCGCCTGAGGTAGACGCCGTCGTCGCGGAACTGGCGGTAGTGGGTGACGTCCTGACCGCCACCGACGAGCCTGAAGGCGATCCAGACGTCACCGTCGATCACCGACGGGCCCTCGATCGTCTCCACGTAGCGGATGCCGGCGAGGGAGGCGCCGTCCGCCACGTACGTCCAGCGGGCACCCGTCTCGCGCGGGTAGAAGGAGACGGGTTCGGTCAACTGCTGCACCTCGACGCGCGGCGCCTCGACGCTCGGGACGCAAGCGGCGGTGAACGCCACGAGCAGCAGCGTGATCAACAGTGTGGTGCGAGCCATGCCGAACGATACCGCGGACCGTGCCCCGCACCATGTGAAGCGGCGCTGCACGTGTCCCGGGGCCTCGCTCCTGCTCAGAGCGCCTCCAGTCGCGCACCGATGTCGCGACGGTAGTGCGCACCGCGGAAGCCGATCGTCGAGACGGCGGAGTAGGCGCGCGCGACGGCTTCACGACGGTCGGCTCCCAGACCGACGACGTTCAGGACCCGCCCGCCAGCGCTCACGAGCCGTTCGCCCTCGCGGCGGGTGCCGGCCTGGAAGACGATCACCCCCTCACCGAGGTCACCTGGCAGATAGATGGGAGTACCGGTCTCGGGGGCCTCGGGGTAGCCGGGGGCGGCGAGGACCACGCAGGCAGCGGCGCCGTCGCGCCAACGCAGGCTGCGCTCGCCGAGCTCTCCGCGCGCGGCGGCGGCGAGGAGCTCGTACAGGTCCTCGTCCAGCAGCGGCAGGAGCGACTGGATCTCGGGGTCGCCGAAACGCACGTTGTACTCGAGCACCTTGGGGCCGGCATCGGGGAGCATCAGCCCCACGAAGAGCGTGCCGACGAACGGTGTGCCCTCCTGGGCGAGGCCGCGCAAGGTGGGGCGCACGACGCGCGCCATCACGTCCTCCAGCTCCGCCTCGTCGAGCAGCTCGACGGGGGCGACGCAACCCATGCCGCCGGTCATGGGACCTCGGTCGCCTTCGAGCGCCTGCTTGTAGTCCTGCGCCAGGCGCAAGGGCAGCGCGCGCTCGCCGTCGCAGATCACCAGCAGCGACACCTCCTGGCCGCTGAGGCGCTCCTCGAGCAGCACTTCGGCGTCGCCCGCGCGGAAGGCCGCGCGCACCGCCGCCTCGGCGCCGCCGAGGTCTTCCGGCACCGTCACGCCCTTCCCGCCCGCGAGCCCCGAGCGCTTGAT
>SKSV01000025.1 GCA_007122815.1 Trueperaceae bacterium
AGGCGCTCGAGGTGCTGCGTTCGCTGGCGGCCCTGCTGGCGCGCGACGACACCGCGGCGCTAGAGCACTACCGCGAGCGCCGCGCGGTCCTGCGCGACGCGTTCGAGAGCGAGGCGGAGGCCCTGGAGCGACAACTGGCGTCGTTCGCTTTCGGCGACGCTCTCGTCACCGTTCGGAAGATGCTGGCCGAGGCGTGAGTGAGGGTCGCGCCAGCGCACCGAACCAGACCCCCGCGATAACCAGCGCTGCCCCCACCACGGCAGAGCCCGTGATGGGCACTCCCGCGATCCACTGCTCCAGCACCAGCGTGGTGACCGGGATCACCACGAAGGCGTAACTGACCGCCGACGGCGCCCAACGACGTACGAGCAACAACGTGAGCACGAACAGTCCCACCGACCCGAAGAGCACCAGGTACGCGAGCGCCCAGCGGGCCTCGCCGGTCGTGGGCCAGAGCCACTCCTCGCCGAGCAGGCGCGAGCTCAGCAGCAGAAGTGCGGCACCGCCGCCCATCGCTATGGCGTTGGTGATGGCCGGGTAGTTGCCGCTCACGTGCTTGCCGAGGATGATGCTCTGTGAGATCGTCAGGGCGGCCGCCAGCAGCCCGAGCAGCGGCAGCACGGTGACCGCCAACGCGCCGGGTGAGAATGCTATCCAGGCGATACCCGCCAGCGCCGCCACCGCACCGAGCAGGGCCCTGCGCTCGAAGCTCTCCAAGCCCTGGACCACGGCCAGCAACAGGGTCAGCAGGGGCACGGTCGCCAGCACTATCGTCGCCACGCCCGCCGTCACGTGGAGCAGCGCCCAGTACATCAGCGCGAAGAAGAGCCCGAAGTTGAGCAGGCCGAACACGATCGTCCGAAGCAGCATCCGGCCGCGAGGCCACTGCCGCCCGGAGGCGATCGCGAAGACGAGGAACACGCCCGTCGCCAGGGCGAAGCGCAGTCCCGCGCCCCACATGGGGGGAAGCTCCAGGTTGCTGAACCTCACCGCGAGGAAGTTCCCGGAACCGAGCAGCACACAGCACACGAACAGGGCTATGGCGACGCGATCGGGGCGGGCAAGGTCCGTTCGCATGAGGCAGCATGGCGGAGGGCCGGCCGATCGTCAAGGCCAGCGTCGTATCCTTGAAGCGTGTCAGACGCCACCGATCCTACGGACGCCACCAACCCCTCGGGCGCGTCGGTCGACGCGCTCGCCATCAAGGACCAGGTCGTCAGCGCCGTGCGCGAGCTCGGCCGCTGGGCCGGGAGCTTCGCTCGGGAAGCACGCGCCGGAGACGGCAACCTGGGCACTACCACCAAGACCAGTCCCGGCGACATGGTCACCTTCGCCGACGCCGAGGTGCAACGCCGCCTCGTGGTGGTGCTGCAGAGACTACTACCGGGCGCGGGCTTCGTCGGGGAGGAGGGCTTGGACGAGGGCGCGGGTGCTGAGGCGACCTGGGTGATCGACCCGATCGACGGCACCCACAACTTCGTGCGCGGCTACCCAGGGTTCTGCGTGTCCGTTGGACTGGTGGTCTCGGGCGAGAGCGTCATGGGCGTGATCTACGACTCCGTGGAGGACGCCGTCTACTGGGCCGTGCGAGGGCACGGCGCCTGGCGCGAGGACGAGAGGCTCGAGCGAGCGGCGCCGCGTGACTTCGCGCACGCCCTCATCGGCACGAACTTCACGGCCGCCTCCGCGCGCTCGACGGTGGACCAGCGCGTCTTCACGGAGCTAGCGCGGCGCTCGGCGGGAGTGAGGTCCTCGGGGTCGGCCTGCCGCGACTTCTGCCTGTACGCCGAAGGTAGGACCGACCTCTTCTGGCAGTTCGGGCTCCACTCGTGGGACGTGGCGGCGGGAGCGGCGCTGGTCCTCGAGGCCGGCGGTGAAGTGACCTTCGCCGACGCGCCCGACGACTGGTTGAGGGCGGAGGGGTTGTCGACCTTCGCTGGCGAGCCCGCGCTCGTGCAGGCGGCGCTCGAGGTGTGGCGAGCGGCTTCCTCCGCCTGAAGGCCTGAACACGCGAGATGCGGTCGAGCACTATCATGCCGCATGACTGCCGATACCGAGGCGCGCCGGAGCAGCACGTGAGCCACCTGCGTGTCGAACGCTGCCGCGAGGTGGAGGCGGCGGGTTGGCTCGAGCTGCGCAAGGCCCTGTGGCCCGAGACCGCTCGTGAGCGGCATCGCTTCGACATGCAGCAGCAGATCGACGACCCCGAGCGCTACGTCGCGTTCGTAGCGTACGCCGTGAACGGCGCTGCGTTGGGCTTCACCGAGGCGTCACTGCGCTTCGAGCACGTCAACGGCACCAGCACCTCGCCGGTGGCCTTCCTCGAGGCGATCTTCGTCAGTGACCGTGAGCGGCGGCGTGGTGTCGGGAGGGAGTTGCTCGACGCGGTGCTGGCTTGGGCTGAGCTGCGCGGCTGTCGTGAGCTCGCTTCCGACGTCCTGCTGGCGAACACCCTGGGTCAGCGCGTTCACCGCGCGCTGGGCTTCGAGGAGACCGAGCGCGTGGTCTGCTTCAAG
>SKSV01000163.1 GCA_007122815.1 Trueperaceae bacterium
CTTCTTCTCGTGGATCAGGATGTAGGGATCCTCGAGGACCGCCTCCATCGCCTCGCTGTCGGTGATGAAGTAGGGCGAGATGTAGCCCTTGTCGAACTGCATGCCCTCGACCACGTCGAGTTCGGTATCGAGGGACTTCGACTCCTCGACGGTGATGACGCCGTCGCGACCGACCTTGTCCATGGAGGCAGCGATCAGCCGGCCGACCTCGGGGTCGTTGGCCGAGATCGCGGCCACTTCGGCGACGGCCTTGCTGTCCTCGACGGGCCTGGACATCTCGGCGATCTGCTTGACGGCGGCTTCCACGGCCTTGTCGATGCCGCGCTTGAGCGCCAGCGGGTTGGCGCCGGCTGCGACGTTGCGCAGTCCCTCGTGCACGATGGACTGCCCGAGCACCGTCGCGGTGGTGGTGCCGTCGCCGGTGATGTCGTTGGTCTTGCTGGCGATCTCGATGAGCAGCTTCGCGCCGATGTTCTCGACGTGGTCGCTGAGTTCGATCTCCTTGGCGACGCTGACGCCGTCCTTGGTGATGGTGGGGCTGCCGAACTTCTTCTCCACGACCACGTTGCGGCCCTTCGGGCCGAGCGTGACCTTGACGGCGTTGGCGACGGCGTTGACACCGCGCTCTAGGCTTCGGCGTGCGTCTTCTTTGTAGATGAGGTCTTTTGCCATTGTCCGTTTTCCTTAATCGACGATCGCGTGCACGTCACGCTCGCTGAGGATCATCAGTTCGTTGCCGTCCACGGTGACTTCGGTGCCGCCGTACTTGGCGAACACCACGGTGTCACCGACGCTCACTTCCAAGGCGACACGCTCACCGTTGTCGAGCAGCTTGCCGCTGCCGACGGCGAGCACCTTGCCCCGTTGGCTCTTCTCCTTGGCGGTGTCGGGCAGGACGATGCCGCTGGCCGTGGTCTGCGGCTCGTCGATGACCTCGACGACGATCTTGTCACCGAGTGGTTTGAGGTTCATTCGATCCTCCGTAGGGTGTGAAGGTTGCCCTCGCTGGGGCATCATGGATTAGCACTCGCGACACGCGAGTGCTAACTGCCACCCATCGTATTGCCCCGCAACGTTGCTGTCAAGGAGTCTGAGCGCGTGACACTCAACTTCGGCGAGGCAGCGATGCCGTTCCGCTACGCCTCGGCGGCGCCACGCTCAACCGCGACGCAACCCTACCACCAGGCCCGGCACGAAGGCGCCTGCGAAGGTCACGTTGTGGGTGAGCACCCGAACCAAGCTTCCCCAACCAGCCCGCAACGAATCGGTCTCGAACCACGGGTCGACTCGTGCTTGCACCTCACCCCAGTGGACCGTCAGGAAACCCTGCGACGCCAGCACCTGCACCACCACGAACAAGATGCCCAACAGCACGGCCAGCACCTTGCCCACCTTCTTCAGCGCGTACCCGACAGCGAACCCTGCCACGAGCCCGAAACCGAGCTGCTCGGCGTACGGCGCGAGCGTCGACCACTGCAAGTCCACAGCGCGAAGATAGCACGTACCAGCTCCCTGTGGGACGCAGGAAGCGGGTCTGGGACGGCCTCCATGAGACCCGCGTGAGGGCTTGCGCCCTGCCGTTCGTCAGCGCCCGTTGCGCTATCATGCCGCGTGATGATCCGCGTCAGCCCAACCGTGCAAGAGGCGCTCGTCAGCGGGGGCAGCGTCGTCGCGCTCGAGTCGACAGTGTTGACGCACGGGCTGCCGCGCCCGGCGAACCTGGAACTCGGGCGGCGCCTCGAGGCCATAGTGCGCGAGACCGGGGCCACTCCCGCCACCATCGGCGTGGTCGCCGGCGAACTGACCGTTGGGATCGACGACGAAGCCATGCAGCGGCTGGCCGAGGGAGGCGCCGCCAAGGCGAGCCTCTGGAACCTCGCGGCGCTCATCGTTTCGGGCGCCGACGCCGGCACCACCGTAGCCACCACCCTCCACGCCGCCTCGCGCGTCGGCATCACGGTGTTCGCCACCGGAGGCCTGGGCGGCGTCCACCACGAGGCCTTCGACGAATCAGCAGACCTCACTGCGCTGGCGCGCGAGAGCGTGGTGACAGTCTGCTCCGGGCCCAAGAGCGTGCTCGACGCAGCGGCGACGCTGGAGCGCCTCGAGACGGCTGGTGTACCGGTAGCCGGTTGGCGCTCCGACAGCTTGGCCGGCTTCCTGACCCCGCTTACCGACCTGAGTCTGCCCACCCGCTGCGACGACGCCAACGCGGTCGCCAGCCTCTTCCACGCCCACAGGGACTCCGGTCTTCCAGGCGGGGTGGTGCTGAGCCGTCCAGAGGAGAGCGGTCTCGATCCGCAGGTGTTGCGAGAGCTCACCGAAGCGGTGCAGGCGGAAGCCCTCACCGCAGGCGTGCGCGGCAAGGACCTCACACCGTTCCTGCTCCAGCGCCTCGCGGAACGATCGGAGGGCGCGACCGTGAACGTCAACCTGCGGCTGCTCGAGGGGAACGCCCTCTTGGCCGCCGAGATCGCCGGCGCGATCGCAGCCCAACGCGAGCGCCGCGCC
>SKSV01000138.1 GCA_007122815.1 Trueperaceae bacterium
CTGAGCCAGGATCAAACTCTCCAAAACAGTGACTGGATTATGGCTCCAGTGGGCCGTTGTTTCTATCTATCGGAATCGACAGGTTCGTTCACGCATCGGTTGTCAAGGATCGCCGCGCCCTGAGGCGCGAGTTCCAATAGTAAGCCACCGCGGTGCGCTCTGTCAAGTGCCGTCGCCTTCACGGCGAACTCCCGAGAGCTCGGGAAGTCGTCCGTAAGCCCCTCCGAAACAGCGTTCGGAGTCGACCAGGACGACGCATCGACTGATTCACACACGCATTGGCTTATCAAGGAACTCGGCCCGCGGCTCCGAAGAGCCTGCTGCGAGCGCAAGAGCTAGGCTACTGCCCTGGGCAGCACCCTGTCAAGCCGAAGCGAGCACGCCGGAGCGAGGAGGCCGGAGCGAGGAGGCCGGAGCGACCGCGCCGCCCGAGCAGCTGGCGTACCCTGTGCCCATGCAGCGCGACGAACTCGTCTCCTGGCTCGACGATTACCTCGAGCTCACCGACTTTGCCGACGACCCTTCGATGAACGGCCTCCAGGTGGAGGGCGCGTCCGAGATCGGGATGGTGGCCGTGGCGGTCGACTGCAGCCTCTCGACGTTCGAGAAGGCCGCCGAGGCCGGCGCCGACATGCTGATCGTGCATCACGGGCTCTTCTGGGGTCAGCCCCGCGCCGTCGTCGGACCGCATCGCGCCAGGCTCGCGTACCTGCTCGAGCGAGGCATCAACCTCTACGCCGCCCACCTGCCCCTCGACGCTCATCAAGAGGTCGGGAACAACTGGGGGCTGGCGCGCGCGCTCGGCCTGGACGAGCTCTCCCCCTTCGGGACATGGCGCGGACGCTGGCTGGGCGTCTCGGGCAGCTTCCCCAACCCCGTCTCGCTGCGGGAGCTCGCAGACCTGATCGAGAGGAGCCTCGGTGAATCGGTGCTCGTGCACGCCGGCGGCCCGCCCGAGGTCTCGCGCCTCGGGATCGTCTCAGGCTCGGCTTCGGGCAGCGTCGCTGAGGCAGCCGCGGCTGGCCTGGACGCCTTCCTCACGGGCGAGCCGAAGCACGACCGCTTCTACGACCCGTTCGAGCTCGGCGTGAACGCGCTGTACGCCGGACACTACATGACCGAGACGGTGGGCGTGAAGCTGCTCGCCGACAAGCTGGAAGCGGAGTTCTCGTTGCCTACGGAGTTCCTGCTCCTACCCACCGGTCTGTGAGCGGCCTGTTCCTCGCCGTCGAGGGGCCCGAGGGGGCCGGTAAGAGCAGCCAGGTAACGCGCTTGGCGCAGCGGCTCTCGGAGCAGGGGTTCGATCACTTGGTCACCCGCGAACCGGGCGGGTCACCTGCTGGTGAACGGGTGCGACAGGTGCTGCTCGATCCCGAACTGGAACTCGAGCCCCTCAGCGAGCTCCTGCTCTACGCGGCGGCGCGAGCGCAGCACGTGGCCGAGCTGATCGCACCCGCTCTCGATGCCGGTCGGCTGGTGCTCACCGATCGCTTCGGAGCGGCGACGGTGGCGTACCAAGGCTACGGCCGTGAGCTCGACTTGGCGTTCGTGAAGGACCTCACCGAACGCGTCACGCGCGGCCTCAGGCCAGACCTGACGATCCTCCTCGACGTCCCTGCGGAGGTCGGGCTCGAGCGCGTCGTCTCGCGTGGAGAGACCGACCGGCTCGAACGCGCCGACCTCACCTTCCACCGGCGCGTCCGCACCGGCTTCCTGGCGCAGGCCAACGAAGACCCGGAACGCTGGCGTTTGATTGACGCACGACGCGACGAGGTCGCCGTAGCCGAGGACGTCTGGCAGGCGGTGTCGCCTCTACTTCAGGCCTGGCGGCACGCATGACGACTCAGCGCCGCCGCCGGAGCGTGCCCGTAGCGCTCTCGCTGTGCCTCACCATGCTCGCCTTCTCGCTAGCAGCCTGCGATCGCGGTCCCGACGTCGAGCAGCTGGTGCCGGTCGTCCTCGAGACGTGGCCTCACGACCCCGCGGCCTTCACGCAGGGGCTGCTCTGGCACGCCGGCCGCTTCTACGAGAGCACCGGCCTGTACGGGCGCTCGGACGTACGCGAGGTCGACCCCGTCAGCGGTCAGGTGCTGCGCAAGCGCCCGCTGAGCGAGCGCGAGTTCGGCGAGGGACTGGCCCTGGTGGGGGATCGGTTGGTTCAGCTGACCTATCGCGAGGGTATCGCTCACGTGTACGACCTCTACACCTTCGAGCCGATCGCACGCTTCAGCTACGAGGGTGAGGGCTGGGGCCTGTGCTTCGACGGCGAGGAGCTGTGGATGAGCGATGGCTCGCACCGGTTGACGCGTCGCGATCCGGTCACGTTCGAGGTCCTGGGGTCGCTGCAGGTGACGCTTAGGGGGCGCGACCTGCCTCGCCTGAACGAACTGGCGTGCGTGGGTGAGCACGTCTACGCCAACGTCTGGCTCAGCGACGAGCTGGTGCGGGTGCGCAAACGGGACGGTCGGGTGGACGCCGTCATCGACGCCAGCGCGCTCGTGCCCGACGATCCGCGCGTGCGCGCGAACCGTGACGCCGTCCTGAACGGCGTAGCCCACGATGCCGAGGCAGAGCGCTTCTACCTGACTGGCAAGCTCTGGGACGTGATGTACGTGGTTAGGTTCGAGCCGGCTGGCCGCTGACCCTCTGGGCGGACGCTGCAGGCGTTCAGTCCGAAGCCGCTCCGGCCGCTGGGCTCGCGCCGCTCGACGCCGCCGGTGGAGGCGTCGCGGCACCACCGTCTGACGCTGCACCACCGTCTGACGACGCAGCGCTCGAGGACGAACTCTCGGCGCCAGCACGCTCTGCTGGCTTGCTCGTGACACTGGCGCCCTTCTTGCCGCGCGAGTCGGTCACGTAGAACCCGGGGCCCTTGAAAGCGATGCTCACAGGCTGGATCACCCGCCTGACTGGATCGCCAGTGACGGGGTCGTGCTCGAGTGCGGCGGCGGTGATGCGCTGCTCGAACTCGAAAGTCTCACCCGTGACTAGGTTCCGATAGACGTAGACCGGCATCCGTCCTCCTGCGATCGGGGTTTGAGGCTGGGCGGCAGCACCGCCTCGAGCCCAGGACCAGCCTGGGCGGTCCACCCGCGGCGCTGGGGTAGGCGCGAACCGCTGACGCGGCAGCGCTCCTTCGCACCGAGGGTCAATCTATCACCAATGCGCGGTTGCGTCCACATCTACGTTACCGAGGCCCGGCATCACCCCAGCGCTGCCCCCGTTGTAGCCTGCCTGGCGAGACCAACATGGATCACGCCATCGTCGCCCGCTCACTCACCAAACGCTACGGCCGCGCCGCCGCGGTTGACGACGTCACCTTCGAGATCGAGGCCGGCGAGATCGTCGGCTTCCTGGGCCCGAACGGCGCCGGCAAGACAACCACGCTGCGTATGCTGGCGGGCCTGGTGAGGCCCACGCGCGGCTCGGGTGAGGTCCTGGGCGAGCGCGTCCCTGGCGACAGCCTCCGCGAGGTGGGCACGATGATCGAGGAGCCCAGCTTCTACCCCTACATGACAGGGCGCGACAACCTGCGTCACGCCGCGCTGCTACACGGTGGCGTGCCTGGCGAGCGCGTGGAGGAGGTGCTGGCGTTCGTCAAGATGGAAGCCGCTTCGTTGAAACGCGTGCGCGCTTACTCGCAGGGCATGCGTCAGCGGCTCGCGCTGGCGCGCGCGCTCCTGTGGCGACCTCGCGTTCTCCTGCTCGACGAGCCTGCCAACGGCTTGGACCCGGTGGGCATCGCCGAGATCCGCGAGAACCTCCGAGCGGTCGCCAAGGAAGGCGTCACCGTGCTGGTGTCCAGCCACAACTTGGCGGAGATCGAGAAGCTCGTCGACCGCATCCTCGCCATCGAGAAGGGGCGGCTCGTGTTCGACGGGCCACTGCACCGCCTGCTGGCCCGCGCGGAGATGCTCACCTACCGGTACGCCTTGCGCGCGAGCGACCCCGAGACCCTAACGCGCGCGCTCCGTGAGCTCGGGTTGTCACCCGAACGCAAGGACGAGCTGGTGGAGGTCGAGGTCGGTGCCGAAAGGGCCGACGCGCTCGTGAGCGAGCTGGTCCGTGCCGGCGTCGAGGTGATCGAGGCTCGGCGCGAGAGCGACGACCTCGAGGACGCCTACCTACGGCTGGTGCAGGCCGATGCGAGGCCGGCGTGAGCGGCTTGGGGAACGTCGTGCGCGCCGAGCTCTTCAAGGTGGTGCGCAAGCGCCGCACCTACGTGCTGGCTGGACTGTGGTGGATCTTACTCCCGGCGCTCGTGCTCTTCGTCGGGCGACTCATCCACGTGAACCTGGGAGGCAGCTTCGTCGACGAGACGGGAGGCATCAGGCTCGTCGTGCAGGAGATCGCGTCGCCGTACGGGATCGCGCGGCTCACCCTGATCGGACCCGCTTACGCCTCCCCGACCTTCTACGTGATAGTGGTCGCCCTCCTAGCGGCGCTACTGGTCGGCGAGGAGCGCGGTCACGCCATGTGGAAGACCGTGCTCGTCGCGCAACCTAGGCGCTGGGCCGTCATGGCCGGCAAGGTATGCGTGGCGATGCTGGCGCTCGGCGGTTTGATGCTGGGCGCGGGCGCTGCGGGCGCGCTCTTCGGCGCGTTGGGGACCACCTTCTTGCCGACGGACTGGTCTGGCGATTGGGCGGGGTTGGCGTGGCTCTACGCCATGCAGTGGGCGTTCTGCCTCGCCGCCGTGCTGTTCGCCTTCCTGATGGTGTTCCTGTTCAAGAACGTCGCTCTCGGCGTGGTTACGGTGTTCTTCCTGCCGGCATTGCTCGAGGGCCTTTACACCCTCTACCGAGCCACCGTCGGCTTCGAACCCGTCAACCGGCTGAACGTGCTGTTCCAGGGGTTGCGCCTGCAGCAGCGGCTGGAGGCGATCCCGCAGTACTTCTTCACCAGCAACCTCTACGCCCCCGCCCGCTCGCCCGTCGGCGACGTCGTGCGGGCGGTCAACACCGGCGGCGGAGAGATACCTCAGGATGCACTCGGTCAGCTGCTCGGCGCGGGCATCACGCTTCCTCACGCGGCCGCAGTGATGGCCGGTTACGCGGTCGTGTTCGGCGCCCTGCTGTTCTGGCGCTTCTCGCGCCAGGACGTCGAGTAGCGGGCCCGAGAGGGCCAACGGGTCGCCGGCTGCGGCCCACGCGGTCTCGGAGCGCGTAAACTCGTCCCTCATGGACCACCCCATCGCCCAACACCTGCGCCGGCGAATCCTGGTGCTCGACGGCGCGATGGGCACCATGATCCAGCGAGCCGCGCCGAGCGAGGCGGCCTTCCGGGGCGAGCGCTTCGCCGATCACCCGCGCGACCTGCTGGGCGCGAACGACGTGCTCTCGCTCACCCGGCCGCAGCTCGTGCGCGACATCCACGACGCCTACTTGGCTGCGGGCGCAGACATCATCGAGACCAACACCTTCAACGCCACCCGCTTGGGTCTGGCCGAGTACGGCCTGGGCGAGGCGGTGGCCGACATCAACCGCGCCGCCGCCCGACTCGCCCGAGAGGCCGCCGACGCCGCAACCAGCCCAGAGCGCCCGCGCTGGGCGGCCGGCGCGATCGGTCCCACCAACCGCACCGCCAGCCTCTCGCCCGACGTGGAGCGGCCCGGCTTCCGGAACGTCGGCTTCGGCGAGCTCCGCGACGGCTACCGCGAGCAGGTCGACGCTCTACTGGCGGGCGGAGTCGACCTGCTCCTGATCGAGACGGTGTTCGACACGCTCAACGCCAAGGCGGCACTTGTCGGGATCGAGGAGGCCTTCGCAGCGCGCGGTACACGGGTGCCGGTCATGCTCTCGGGCACCATCACCGACGCCTCGGGCCGCACGCTCTCGGGCCAGACCCTGGAGGCCTTCTGGACCTCGGTCCAGCACGCCGACCTGCTGGCGGTCGGCCTCAACTGCGCGCTCGGCCCCCGGGAGCTGCGGCCCTACGTGGCCGAGTTGGCGCGGTTGGCGCACGTGCCGACCCTCGTCTACCCGAACGCCGGCCTGCCGAACGCCTTCGGCGGTTACGACGAGACGCCGGGCTCGATGCTCACGGTGATGCGGGAGTTCCTCGAGGAGGGCTGGGTCAACATCGTAGGCGGCTGCTGCGGCACCACCCCCGAGCACGTTAGCGCCTTCGCCGAGGCCGCTCGCGGCCTGAGCGCGCGCGTACCGCCAGAGCGCGACCCTCACCCCCGCTTCGCCGGCCTCGAGGCGCTGGTCATCCGCGAGGACACGAACTTGGTCAACGTCGGTGAGCGCACCAACGTCACCGGATCACGACGCTTCGCGCGCCTCGTCAGGGCCGACGACTTCGACGGAGCCCTGGAGGTCGCACGCGAGCAGGTGCAGGGCGGCGCGCAGCTCATCGACGTGAACTTCGACGAGGGCCTGCTCGACACCAAGGCCTGCATGTCGCGCTTCCTCGACCTGGTCGCATCCGAACCCGACGTGGCGCGCGTGCCGGTCATGCTCGACAGCTCCGACTTCACGGTGCTGGAGAGGGGCCTCGAGCACCTGCAGGGTAAGGGTGTCGTCAACTCGCTCTCGCTGAAGGAGGGCGAGGAGGAGTTCTTGCGTCAGGCCAACATCGTGAGGCGCTACGGCGCCGCCGTCGTAGTGATGTGCTTCGACGAACGGGGTCAGGCGGACAGCTTCGAACGCCGCATCGCCATCGCGGAGCGCGCCTACAGAGTGCTGGTGGAGCAGGCCGGCTTCGCGCCTCAGGACGTGATCATCGACCCGAACGTGCTCACGGTGGGCACGGGCATCCCCGAGCACGACCACTACGCGCTCGACTTCATCGAGGCCACCCGCTGGATCAAGGCCCACCTTCCGGGCGCGCTCGTCTCGGGCGGCATCTCCAACGTGTCGTTCGCCTTCCGCTCGCACCCGCGGGTGCGCGAGGCGATGCACGCCGCCTTCCTGTACCACGCGGTCCGCGCCGGGCTCGACATGGCCATCGTCAACCCCAGCCAGCTCGAGGTGTACGAGAGCGTGCCGAGCGAACTGCTCGAGCACGTCGAGGACGTGCTGCTGGCGCGACGACCCGACGCCACCGAACGCCTGGTGGCCTTCGCCGCGACCGTCGAAGGAGGTGTGCGCCGCGATGCCGTCGACGCCGCCTGGCGGGAGGCGCCGGTGGAGGACCGGCTACGGCACGCCCTCGTGCAGGGCGTGGCGGATCACGTCGAGGTCGACGCGGAAGCCGCCTTCGTTCAGCTCGGAAGCGCGCTGGCGGTGATCGAGGGCCCCCTCATGGACGGCATGAACGTGGTCGGCGACCTGTTCGGAGAGGGCAAGATGTTCCTTCCGCAGGTGGTGAAGAGCGCGCGCGTGATGAAGCGCGCGGTGGCGCATTTGACACCCTACCTGGAGGCCGCCGGTGCCGCGCACGGCAGCAACGGCACGGTCGTCCTCGCCACCGTCAAGGGTGACGTGCACGACATCGGCAAGAACATCGTGGGTGTGGTGCTGGGCTGCAACGGTTACCGGGTGATCGACCTCGGTGTGATGGTGCCCGCCGAGCGCGTCCTGGCGACGGCGGCGGCCGAGGGCGCCGACGTGATCGGCCTCTCGGGCCTCATCACGCCGAGCCTGGAGGAGATGGTGCGTGTGGCGCAGGAGATGCAGCGTCGCGGACTCCACACACCGCTCCTGATCGGCGGGGCCACCACCTCGCGTGCCCACACCGCGGTGAAGATAGCACCGGCCTACGAGTCCCTGACCATGCACGTCCAGGACGCCTCGCGGGCCGTGCAGGCGGTGGCCCGCGCGATCTCGCCCGAGCAGCGCCCTGCGCTCCGGGCCGAGGTGGACGAGCAGTACACGCGGCTGCGCACGCAGCACGCAGCGCGCGACGCGGCGCGCCAGCTGCTCAGCGTCACCGAGGCGCGACGCCGCGCACCATCATGGCGCGAGGACGCCCGCGCTTGGCAGCACGTGGTGCCGCCCCGCGCTCCGGGCTCGCACGTGTTGGCGCCCTACCCCTTGGACGACCTCACCGAACGCATCGATTGGGGCCCGTTCTTCCAGGTGTGGGAGATGGGCGGACGCTACCCCCAGCTGCTCGACGACCCAGTCGCCGGCCGCACCGCGCGCGATCTGCTGCGCGACGCGCGCGCGACCCTGCAACGCGCCCTGGAGGAGGGTTGGTTGGAAGCCCGGGCCACCTTCGGGCTGTGGCCCGCCGCCGCCCGCGGCGACGACCTGCTCATATACGCCGACGACGCGCGGGACGCCGTTCGCGCGGTTGTCCCGACACTGCGCCAGCAGACCGCCAAGCGCCCCGATCAGCCCAACCTCGCGCTCGCCGATTACGTAGCGCCGGAGGGTCTGGGGGTGGCCGACTGGCTGGGCGGCTTCGTGGTCTCGATACACGGTGCCGAGGAGCGCGCCGCCGCCTTCGAGGCCGAGCACGACGACTACCACGCGATAATGATCAAGGCCCTCGCCGACCGCCTGGCCGAGGCCTTCGCCGAGCGCCTG
The DNA here is from genome assembly GCA_007122815.1 of Trueperaceae bacterium. Taxonomy (GTDB): domain Bacteria; phylum Deinococcota; class Deinococci; order Deinococcales; family Trueperaceae; genus CSSed10-48. The sequence continues at coordinate 8,478 of SKSV01000138.1, forward strand.
CACGAACGGGTGCGGCGCGAGTTCTGGGGTTACTCGCCCGAGGAGAGGCTCTCGAACGACGAGCTGATCAAGGAGGCCTACCGCGGGATCCGCCCGGCCCCGGGATATCCGGCCTGCCCTGACCATCGTGGCAAGAGCACCCTGTTCGAGCTTCTCGACGCGGAACGCAACCTCGGCGTGCGCCTGACCTCCTCGCTGGCCATCACCCCGACCGCAGCCGTCGCTGGGTTCTACTTCGCCCACCCCGAGGCGCGCTACTTCGGCGTGGGCAAGCTCGCCGAGGACCAAGTGGTGGACCTTGCGGCGCGCACCGGTGCAAGCGTGGTGGACACGGAGCGCTGGCTGGCGCCTTGGTTGGGTTACGGGCGCTGAGGGTGGCGCACTCAGCTCGACGCCGACGTGTAGTTGGCCAGCGCCGCGCGCCACAGCAGCTGCGAGGCCCCCAGGAACAGGACGGCCATGCCGAGGCTGGCGAGCGCCCACGGCCACTCCAGGCGTCCGCTGAAGGCCTCGGCCGGCACCGTCGTCAGGAACGCAACTGGCACCACGTAGGTGAGCAGCGCTCGCGCCCAGAACGGGTAGGCGCTCACCGGGAAACGTCCGGCCGCGAAGAACGCCGTGAAGAGCTCGCTGACGTTGTCGACCTTCACGAACCAGAAGGCTGTGGTGGTGAGCGCGAACCACACCGCGTACAAGATGGCCGTCGCTGCCGCCAGCATGATGCTGCCCGTCGCGATGTTGAGGGCGTCGAGCGTGCCCTGGCGAGCCATGCCCCAGGCGATCACGCCTAGCCCGAGGCCGAGCTGAGGCGTCCACCACACGCTCGCGTAGCGCGTGGAGACGATGAAGCGCGCCGAGAGCGGCTTGAGCAGGAGGAAGTCGAGCTCTCCGCGCCGCACGTAATCCGGCACGCGGTTGAGGTTCGGCACCAGGAAGACCATGGTTACCGCCTCCAGGAAGACGAAGACTCCCAGGAGCGTGAAGGCCTGGTCGAAGCTCCAACCGCCGATCGCGTTGGCCTGCGTGAAGACCACCCAGAGCACGAGGAGCCCCGAGCCCAGGAAGAGCAACGAGTTCAGCGCGTTCATCCACCAGTTCACGCGGTACTCGAGGTCCTGGATGAGGGAGTGCGTGAAGAAGATGCGCCAGAGGCGCAGGGCGCGTCTCATGCCCCGACGGCCGCGTAACGCCGTAGCCCGGCTCGCCAGAGGGCCCAGCGGGCCAGCACGAACACGATCGTCCAGGTGAGCTGCACCAGCAGGGCCTGTGCGACCGCCGACCCTTCGATGCGGCCGAGCAGCACCTGCACGGGAA
>SKSV01000132.1 GCA_007122815.1 Trueperaceae bacterium
ACGTCGCCGACCGGCAGCCACGCGCCGCCGTCCCAGCGCTGGACCACGACGCCTACGTCCGCGACGTCCGTGACGGCCGTCGAGCGCACCCAGCCGACGACCGGTGTGTCGTCCGGCGTCAGCGTGACCTCGTGGTGGTTGTACATCGGCCCCAAGCGCCCATCGTCGAGCGACCCGCCGAGCAGCCCCCACGCCGAGCCGTCCCAGCGCTTGACGTAGACATCCGTGGGCGGTCTCGAGTCGGGGTTGTCCTCCAGCCACAGGACGACCGGGTCGCCATCACTGGTGAGCGCCATGCTCGCCGAGCGCGCCATTATCATCGGATCGACGTTCAGCGTCTCGTCACCCATGAGCTGCCAGGTCGGCAACGACCACGTCCAGGCCGCAGGTGCGGTCAACGCATTACCGGCCAGGTCGGTGATGTCCTCGTTCAGCCCGAGCCTGAGTTCAGCCGGGCCTCTCAACGGCTCGTCGGGCGTGATGGTCAGCACGACACCGTCTTCGTCGAGTTCGAGCGAGGCCCCGAGTGGGGCGCCCCCAACCTCCTGGAGCACGACCGTGCCCTGCGACACGGTGCTCGCGAGCAGCGCTTCGGAGAAGGTGATCGTGATCGGCTCAGCGTGCCAAACGTTGGAGGCGCTCGGTCGTGGCTGCCGCCCGACGACCGTCGGTCGCGTACGGTCCACGACCACCGTGCGCGCGTCGCTCTCCACGGTGACGTCGCCGCGCCGCGCGGAGGCCTGCAGCGTGTAGCTCCCTTCCGGTTCCGCTGTGGTGTCCCAGGCGTAAGTGTAGGGCGGGCTCAGCGTCACCAGCGCCTCGCCGTCGCGCAGCAGCCGCACCACCTCGGGAGCACCCTCGACATCGATCTGAACCGTGATCGTGCCAGCGACGTAGGCGGTACCGCTGGGGCTGGTAAGGGTGACGCGCAAGTCGGTGTCGTCCTTAGGGGGCCCCGCCGGCCCTGCGCACGCGATCACGATCAGTGCGACAAGCGCCACGGCGGCTGCGCTCAGCAAACTGGTACGGGTGGTTCGAGAGCGAGGCGACACCAACATGTGCATACCTCCTACATGACCCCCAGGTCGTTTTCATCATCGTAGCAGGTGAGCTGGGGCTTGGGCGTGGATGCCACCACTGATGCCAGCAGGAGTGTCGCCGTAACTGGGGTGGGCCCCTGTGACGGTCGGGGTATCGAGCCGATCTGGGCGGCGCGCTCCCCGCGCCCGCGATCGAGTTGGCAAGCCGCGAGGAGAGCCGCTGTGTAGGGCGCTTCCTTGACACCCTCACCAAGCCCCGGTAACCTACGAGGTACCCTCGAGCTAGAGGGTTCCCCATGGGGCTGTGGCGCAGTTGGGAGCGCGTCTGAATGGCATTCAGAAGGTCAGGGGTTCGAATCCCCTCAGCTCCACCAGACTAGAACGTGTGCAGGACGGCATAGTTCGGATGACGCCCCCGAGTTCGTCGGGGGCGTTAGTGTGCATCGGCCAGCAGGGCATCGCCATCGCTGCCGATCGCGTTGAACGGACCGCCAGAGCGTGTGAACGGCGATTCGCCAAAGCCGTTCCGATCCTCGTGCGCCGCTGGAGCAACGGTTCGTATGTCGCTCGGCTCGCGCCAGGGCGGAGACGACTGTGCCGAGACCGGGCAGCGGAGCGCTCATCAAACTTCGTGCTTGCGGCATCTTTACACGAGCGCCCCCGCTCTCATACGATGCGCATGTCCTCATCCGGCGCGGGTGTCGCGGTGGCTCCCGTTGACCGTGGACGAAAGGGTGCACGCATGTTCATGCGGAACCGGCAGTTCCTCGTGCTCTTCGGTCTTTCGCTGATCGCGTTCCTAGCCGGCACGGTGCTTGCCCAAGGCAGATTGCAGGACGTCCAGGCGCGCGGAGAGTTGCGCTGCGGCGTCCACACCGGCCTGCCCGGCTTCGCTTCGGTGGGCGGCGACGGCGAGTACGCCGGCTTCGACGCCGACTTCTGCCGCGCGGTCGCGGCGGCTGTCCTGGGTGACGCCAACGCGGTCGCCTTCCGCGGGGTGTCGGTCCAGGAGCGTTTCACCGCTCTCCAGACCGGTGAGATCGATGTCCTGATCCGCAACACCACCTGGACCCTCGGGCGCGACACCACCGTCGGCTTGAACTTCGTGGGCACGACCTTCTACGACGGGCAAGGCTTCATGGTTCGACGCGACAGCGGCGTCCGGCGGATCACCGATCTGGAGGGACGATCGGTCTGCGTGCTGTCCGGCACCACGACGGAGCTGAACCTGGCCGACACGATGAGCGCGCTCAACGTCCAGTACACGCCCGTCATCTTCGAGAACAACGATCAGATGAGCAGCGCCTATGACGACGGTCAGTGCGACGCCATGACCACCGACAAGTCTGGCTTGGTTGCGATGCAGCCCCGGCTGCGGGTGCCAGGCGATCACGTCGTCATGCCCGAGACCATCTCGAAGGAGCCGTTGGGGCCCGCCGTCCTCCACGGCGACGACCAGTGGTACGAC
>SKSV01000161.1 GCA_007122815.1 Trueperaceae bacterium
AGCCGTGAAGCGACCTCGGAGCGAGCGCACGATCAGCGTGGCGGGTACGGCGTTGTTCGTTGGCATGATGGCGTTGGGCTACTACTACAACGTCACCTTCATCCAGATCGGCTTGACCGACCTGGGCCGCAACCGGTTGGGCTTGGGCGCCGAGCAAGTGGCCACCATCATGGCGACGCTGGCGCTCGTGACCTCCGCGGTCGCTGTCGTGGTTGGGCTGGTATTGATGCGCACCGGAGGCGCTCGAGACCTGATCCTGAAGCTTCGACTCGCCGCCGCCGTGGTCGTGGCGCAGACACTGTTGACCGCCGTCACACCGCTAGTGACGAGTGCGCCGGCGTACCTCGCCTGGGTCCTCACGGCCTCGCTGGCGTTGGGTGTGGGAGTGCCCACCACGTTCGGCTTGGCAGTCGACCTGGTGCCGGTGCGTTGGCGTGGTGCCTCGGCGGCCGCCATCACCGCCCTCGCGTACGTGGCCGCTCCGCTCGGCACCGGCGACTGGAGCGTCGAGCACTTCACCCGCCAGATGTTGGTGGTCATGGTGCCGGGCTCGTTGGCGGCGCTGGCGCTGGCGTGGCGTGGTGGGATCCTGTTGACGGTCTGGTCGAGGCAGCACGCACTGCCCAGCTTCGGCCGCGGACGCTACGTGCGCTTCACCCCGCGAGGTGTCGCGGCACCGCGAGGGCGCCTGATCGCGGCTCTGGTGCTGATGTTCGGCGTGTTCTTCGTTGACAGCTTAGGTTTCCTTAGGTTGCTGGAGACGCCAATCTACATGGCGAACGCCTGGCACGCCGCCGAGTTCGGGCCACGGCTTGCCATAGCGCTCACGCACGCTGTGGCAGCGCTCATCGGTGGAGTGCTGTACGCAAGCTTGGGGGAGCGGCACCTGCTCACCTGGGTGTTCGGGCTCTTCGCGCTCGTTCACCTGATGTACGGGATCGATGCTCGCATGGGAACCGGCGGTGCGACGCTCGGGACTCCGCTCCTCTACGCGGTTGCGGTTAGCCTCTACACGGTGGTCAGCTTCTCCCTGTGGGCGGACCTCTCCACGCCCGACAGCGTGACGTTGAACGCGGCGCTTGGGGTCGCCTTGTCGGCCTGGACCGCTACTTTCCTCTCGACCGCGCTGGCGTTGCGTTGGGAGGCTGCCGGGGTCAGCCTGCGGGACCATCTCGCCAGCGTCGAGGCGATCGCTCTGGTCGGGTTCGCGGGTCTTCTGCTCGTAGCCTTGCTACCGAAGAGGAGGCCGGGTTCGTGAGGACTGCTCGCGCGTCGGACCGGATGAATCAGGGCCCGAGGTGGCGGCTGGCGCTTGTGGTGCTGCTGGTACTCCCGTTCCTCTACGCTTGCGACGATGGTTTGATCGAGCTGGCGCTCGTGTTCGGCGGTTCGTTGGAGGTGAGCGAGGGCACGACGCGGGAGGGCGCGGTGGTCGTACTGGATGGTTCGCTGCTGCTGCATAGCGGGTCGTCGGTGCGCGGGCCGGTGGTGGTGCTCGGCGGCATTGCCACCCTCGAGGGCACCGTCGAGGGTGACGTGATCGCCCTCGCGGGTGCGCTCCGCCTAGGTCCGCTAGCGCACGTCAAGGGTGACCTGGCTGCGGCCGGCGAGCTGGAGCGAGACCCTCTGGCACGGGTGGACGGCGTCGTGACGCTGGGCCCTGCGGTACCCGAAACCCTTTCGGGCGCGCTGCGAGACGGCCCTTCGAGCTGGCCCAACATCCTCGTGCGCGCAGCTTCGTTGGCGCTCTTGGGCACGTTGGCGTCGCGCTTCGCTGCGCGAGGGGTGGACCGGCTGAGCGAGGCGGTCAGGCGGCACACCCTTACGGCGGGAGCCTTGGGGGTGCTCGCGGTCGTCGTCGGCTTGGCCCTGCTGGTGGTGATGGCCTTCACCGTCGTCCTCATCCCGATCAGTCTCATGGGCCTCGTACTGGGGTTCGTTGCGGTCCTGGTCGGATGGTCGGCCGTCGGTATCGCCTTGGGTACTGGGCTAGCGCAGCGCTGGCTTTCTCCGCGTCCTGGTCGTCGCTGGCAACGGTTCCTCGCCGTAGCAGCGGGAGTGTTCGCGGTAGTGACGGTGCTGGGCGCACTCGAGCGCGTCCCGGTGGCGGGTGCGCTCATCGCCTTGCTCGTCACCGCGGTCGGATTGGGTGCGGGCCTCCTCACGGGCTTCGGTGCTCGCCGCTTCGTGCCCGACCCGTGGCCGTCGGAAGACCCGGTTCCGTCCGAAGGGCCGTTCCCGTCCGAAGGACAGTAGCCCGGCCGTCGCGGTGGGCTTGGCCGGCAGCGCGAACCACGCTCTAGAACGGCCAGACGACCAGGATCAGGGGCACGCTGACCGCCACGATGATCACCTCGAGCGGGAGGCCCATGCGCCAGTAGTCACCGAAGCGGTAGCCGCCAGGCTTCAGCACCAGGGTGTTCGATTGGTGCCCGATGGGGGTGAGGAACGCGCAGGAGGCGCCGATCGCCACCGCCATCAGCATTGGATCGAGGCTGACCTCGAGCCTCTGCGCTACGTCGATCGCGAGCGGCGCCATCAGCACCGCCGTGGCGTTGTTGTTGACGAGGTCCGAGAGCAGCATCGTCGCCACCATCAGCGTCACCAGCACCCACACGGGCCGGAGGTCGCCCGTCAATGCCAGTAGGCCGTCGGCGAGCAGGGCCGTACCACCGGTCGCCTCCAATGCCGTGCCAACCGGGATCAACGCGGCAAGCAGCACGATGACGGGCCAATCGATGGCCTGATACGGTTCGTCGCGCTGAAGCACGTTCAGCAAGGTCAACAGGACCGCCGCTCCGGTGAAGGCGACGGGGGCCGGGGCGAGTCCCGTCATCACGATGGTTACGGCCGCCGCCATCGTAGCGGCGGCTAGCAGGAGGCGGCGTGGCCGCGCCACGCCGACGTCGCGGTCGGCCAGCGGGAGCAAGCGGCGCTCGCGGGTCAGGTCGGCGAGACGCTCGCTCGGCCCCTGGAGCAGCAACACGTCACCGCTTTGGAAGCTGACTTCGGCGAGGCGCCCGTCGACGCGCTTCCCGGCGCGGGCCACGGCCAGGACGTTGACGCGGTAGATGGTGCGCAGCGCTAGCGCTGCCGCAGTCTTCCCATCGAAGGGACTGTACGGCGCCACGATCACCTCTTGGACGCTCACCTCATCGTCCCCGAGGTCCTCGCGGCTGATCTCCTCCGCCGCAGCGAGCTGCAGGTCGGTGGCGTCCAGAAGGGCCTTGATGGCTTGCGTGTCCGCCTCCACCACGAGTACGTCGCCCGCCGTCACCCGCTCGTGCGAGCTCGGTGCCAGCTGTTTGGACTCGTCTCTGAGCACGCCGATCACGGTCACGTCCTCGCCTTCTGCGAGGTCTTCGATCTCCGCCACGGTCCGCCCGACGATCTCGCTCTCGGGGTCGACACGCAGCTCCGTGACGTAATCGGAGACGTCGAACAGGCGCTCGGACTCCGGTGCGCCGCGACGCCCCTTCGGCAAGAATCGCCAACCGATGAGGGTCACGAAGGCGACTCCGGCGAGGGCCACCGCTCCCCCGACGGGCGCGAACGCGAACATGGCGTAACCCTCTCCGAGCTCACGCGCGCGGTAGGCGGACACGATCAGGTTCGGTGGCGTGCCGATCAGCGTCGTCAACCCTCCCAGCAGAGAGCCGAAAGCCAACGGCATGAGCGCGATGGCGGGGGAGTAGCCGTCACGGTAGGCTTGTCGTAGCGCCACGGGGATCATGAGCGCCAGGGCCCCGACGTTGTTCATGAAAGCCGAGAGCACGGCCACGATGACCGTCTGGACGATCAACTGGCTTACCGGTCTGCCTTTCAGGGGGGTGAGCAACCGCATCGCAAGGTCGACCACCCCAGCGTTCTGGAGTGCTCTGCTGATGACCAGCACTGCCGCGACGGTGATCACGGCGGGATGCGCGAACCCTTCGAAGGCTCGGTCGAAGGGGAGGGTGCCGGTCGCGAGCAGTGCGAGCAGCGCCACCAGCGCGACCAAGTCGTAGCGCCAACGGCCCCAGACGAACAGCGCGAGCGTCAACCCCAGAACGGCGAAGACCGTGATCTGATCGTTGCTCACGCTGCAGGCTACCGCGAGAGGTGAAGGCACGAGCTGGTGGACGCACCGTGCAGTGCGGGAGATGGTGGACTTGGACGGAGCGAAGTAACCTGTGCTGTCAGTGGGGTGAGTTGGGTCGGGGTGGGCTGGAGAGGAGACCGGTTTGGCGGTCACGGACGTTTCTGACGGCCCCTTGCACGAACTGGTGCTGAGTCTGTCGGCGCGCCTCGCGAGCCTCCTCGAGGAGGACGTCGACGAGGGGGTCGAAGAGGCCCTCGCGGTGGTCGGGCGCGCCACCGGCGTCGATCGCGTCTACGTGATGCTGTTCGACCACGAGCGTGAGACGTTCAGCAACACGCATGAGTGGGTGGCGGATGGAACTAGCTGCGAGCGCGACCGCGTGCAAGACAGCCCCATCGTCTGGATGGCTCCCTGGATGGAGGCTTTCGCCTCTGGGGAGGCCGTTGCCATCGAGCGACTCCCTGATCTCCCGGCGAGTTCGAGCGAGCTGCGGCGTGAGCTCGAAGACCAGTCGATCCGCTCGGTGTTGTGGGTCGCTTTGCCTGGGCCGCATCGACCTCTCGGCTTCATCGGCTTCGACGCCGTGCTCGAGCAGCGGAGCTGGGCCCAGGTCGAGGTCGACCTCTTGCGGGCCGCCGGCAACGTCATCGCCGGGGCGCTCGCTCGTAAGCGCGCAGCCGTCGAGCGTGACCAGGCGAGCGCGCGGCTGCGCGCTCTGGCCGAGTTGGTCCCGGGTGCCGTGTACCAGATGCAGGAGGAGGCGGATGGTCGACTCTGGTTCCCTTACGTGAGCGCCGCCGCCAAGGAGCTCGTGGGGATCGACCTAGAGGAGCTTCGCCGCGACGGGAGGCGCGTCTTCGAGCGCGTGCATCCCGACGATGTCGAGCGCCTGATGGCCGGCGTGAAGACGTCTCGCGAGGAGCTACAGCGTTGGCGCGAGGAGTTCAGGGTGCACGACGCGAGGCAGGGGGTGAGGTGGCTGAGGGGCCACGCCACTCCAGAGCGTCTGACCAGTGGCGCCACCGTCTGGCACGGTGTCCTCATCGACGTCAGCGATGAGGTCGCGCTGGCGGAAGCCTTGCGGGAGAGAGAGCGGGTGCTGCGCCGCATCACTGAGACGCTGCGCGACATAGTGGTGCTTACCGACGCCGAGTTGCGGGTCAGTTACGTGAGCCCCAGCGTGAGTCACGTTCTAGGGTACTCGGTCGACAGGGTCCTCGGTGAGCAGCTCAGCGGTTTCCTTCCCGCGTCGGAGCTCGTGGAGGCCGAGCGACTCTTCGCGAGCGGGCTCCGCGACGGCGACGGACGCACCCTAACGCATCGCGTGCTCCACGCCGATGGCAGCGTCCGCTACATGGAGACCCTGGTTCACCTACTCGACGAGAGCGAGGGAGACGCGGGCGCGGTCTTCGCTGCACGCGACGTGACTGAGCGCGTGGAGCAGCAACGCCGCCTCGAGCAGGAGGTCCGCTTCCGCACCGCGCTGGTCGAGCTGACGAACGACATGCTCGGGCAGTCTCTAGACGAGCGCTTCTACCAGCAGGTGCTCGAGCGCATCATCGACCTGGTCCCAGACGCTCAGGGTGGCAGCTTGTTGCTGCAGGACGACGACGGCAGCTTCCGCTTCGCCGCAGCTGTCGAGTTCGACCTAGAGGTCTTGGGGACGATCCGGCTGACGCCCGAGGAACTGGGTCCGCGCTCACCGTCGGTCGAGCGGATCCACGTGCATGAGACCGACGGCCGCCTGAGTTCCGAGCGCCTGCAGGTGTTCGCTCGCGCCGGCCGGCTGAAGGAGATCCGCACCACCTTGTCCGTGCCCATCACTGCGGGAGGTGTGCCCCGCGGCTACATGAACCTGGACAACTTCGAGACCGAGGACGCCTTCGCGGAGGAGTCCCACGAGATCGCCGAGGCGCTCACCGCACAGGTGGGGATCGCGTTGCAGAGGCTACAGCTCGAGCGCGACCTGGATGCCGAGAGGCGCCGCTACGAGCGCCTGGCCAGCCACGACCCTCTCACCGGTCTACCGAACAGGCGACTGTTCCAGGATCGGCTCGAGCAGGCGATCACCCGGGCGCATCGCCGGCGCAACGACGTCGCGTTGATCTACGTCGACTTGGACGCCTTCAAGGACGTCAACGACACGCTCGGTCACGACGTCGGTGACGAGTTGCTCATGGCGACGGCGGAGCGCCTCGTGGCGACCTTCCGGGCAGAGGACACCGTGGCGCGTCTCGGTGGCGACGAGTTCGCTGTGGTGCTGCACGACGTGGGTGATTTGGATGCGGCCACCACGGTGGTGCAGAAGCTCCTGGAGGCCATCGAGACACCCTTCGTGCTGCGCGGCCGAGAGGTGAGCGTAGGGGCGAGCGTCGGCATCGCCATGTACCCGTGCGACGCCAGCTTCAGCGAGGGGCTGATGAAGGCCGCCGATACCGCCATGTACCGCGTCAAGCAGAACGGCAAGAGCGGTTTCGCCTTCTACTCCGAGGGCTCGAAGTGACCGCCCGGCATGGGATCGTGTGCAACGCCGTGGCGCCGGGCAAGATCGTCACTGGGAAGCCGGGGCCAGCTGATGGTGGACGGCGGTTGGATGGCTAGCTGAGTGGGCGCTAGCGACGGCCTGAGACCCCCGGAGTTCAGCCGAGTGCGCGACGCGACGCGAAGCCGCGCCGGTGATGCTGCATCCTGGGGATGGGCTACCGGGGAGGGGGGAGGTCAGGATGAGGTTCAGGGACCGTAACGACGCTGGCAGGCGCCTCGCGGCGTCCTTGAAGCACTTGGAGGGGGAGCGACCCGTGGTGGTGGCGCTGACCAGGGGGGGCGTGCCCGTGGCCGCTCGGGTGGCGGAGGAGCTTTCGGCGCCGCTTGCGACAGTCAGCCCGAGGAAGGTCGGTCATCCTTGGCAGCCCGAGTACGCGATCGGCGCAGTGTGTGAGGATGGACCGCTCGTGGAAGCCGAGGAAGACCTGCGTGGGTTCGATCCTGCCTGGTTGCAGCAGGCGGTCCTGAGCGCACGTCAGGAGGCGCGGCGGCGGCGTGAGGCGTACGGCGGCACGCCGCTCGAGAGCCTGCTGCGGGGTCGTACGGCTGTGGTGGTGGACGACGGCCTGGCGACGGGGGTGACGATGCGTGCCGCGCTGGGCGCTGTTCGCGAGGCCGGCGCCGAGCGCACCGTGGTGGCGGTGCCCGTTGCGCCCGCGTCGACCGCGGAGGCGCTTCAGGGCGAAGCGGACGAAGTGGTTGTCGCCCACCTTCCGGAGCGCTTCATGGGAGCTATCGGTGCTTACTACGACCGCTTCGATCAGGTGGCCGACGCGGTGGTGGTGCGTGAACTACGGGATGCCGAACGGCGCGACTCCGACAAGAGCCTGACGAGCTCCTCCTGAGTCAGGTCGCTCTCGTCGATCGCCCGGTCGAGCAGGTGGGCGAGAGTGGCGAGAGGTGGTGAACCTTCGCGGTCGCGGTGAGGTACGAAGTAGCCGACGGTGTGACCGTGTCGCTGGATCTCGAGGGCTTCGCCCGACGCGAGGTGCTTCGTGGCTTGGTCGCGAAAGGCGCGGATACCGATGCTTCGCATGGTTTCCTCCAAAAGTGACCACGAGAGGGTCACGTAGTGCCCACAATCGTAGCACACGTGGATGTCGCCTTCTCGTCGGCCACCGCAGTTGATGGTCACATCGTGATCACGGAGTGGTCACAAGATCCTCGAGTCCTCCTCTAGAGCGACATGGCCGTACGTGAGTGATGCTGAACCCCCTGCCACGAGCGCAGGGCTTGCGGTAGCGTGGTCGCTGGTCGAACCCGCCCCCGCGTCGCCGGGGGCGAGATCTGCGCTGACCCGAAGGGACCGATGGAGGCGAGAGAACCGAGACTTGCGAGCGCGCGATGTTGAGCGCGCTGCGGAGCCGGGCTGCCGCCGTGTACCGGGGCTGGTGGCTCGTGGGCGGTGCGATGGCCCTGCAGGCGGTCTTGGCCGGCCTCTTCTTCCAGGCCTACGGCGCGTACGCGGCGTACTGGATGGCCGAGTTCGGCTGGAGCCGAACGACGATCTCGCTGGCGTACTCGCTTCACCGGACCGAGAGCGGGTTGCTGGGGCCGCTCCACGGTTGGCTGCTGCAGCGCGTGTCGCCGCGTCGCGTGATCGTGGCAGGGGTGGTGATGCTCGGCGCCGGCTTCATGGCCCTGTCCGCGGTGCAGGACTTCCTCCAGTTCATCGTGGTCTTCCTCCTGATGGCGGTGGGCGCGAGCCTTTGCGGGCTGCTCTCCTTGATGACGGTCCTCGTCAACTGGTTCGACAGGCGTAGAGCCACCGCGCTCAGCCTCATGCAAACGGGCATGAGCTTGGGTGGCTTGGCGGTGCCGCTCGTTGCACTTGGGTTGGCAGCGTTCGGATGGCGGTCGATGTCGTTCGCATCCGGCTTGGTGGTCATCGGGGTCGGCTTGCCGATCGCGGCGTTGATGCGTCGCGACCCCGAGCAGCTCGGGCTGCGACCCGACGGTGCCAGCGCCGAGGATGGGGGACGGCCTGGAACGGGCCGCACGGGGGGCGCGGGACCGGCGTTCAGCGCTCGCGAGGCGCTACGCACGTGGGCCTTCTGGTCGATGTCGATCGCGCACGCGGCGGCGGTCGCGGTTGTCGCAGCCGTGTCGGTCCACTTCGTGATCTTCGTCAACGAGACGCTCGGGCTCTCCGTGGCGCTGGCGGCATCACTGCTCGCTCTGATGACGGGGGTATCGATCGGTGGGCAACTCCTGGGCGGGCTCCTCGGGGACCGTCTCGACAAGCGCTTCCTGGCAACCATCGGGATGTTCGGCCACGCCATCGCGATGGTGCTCCTGATGGTCGGCTCGAGCGTCGCGGTGGTGACCCTGGCCGCTGTGGTGCACGGAGTCGCGTGGGGTCTCAGGGGACCACTGATGGGCGCGCTGCGCGCCGACTACTTCGGTAGGGACTCCTTCGCCTCGGTGATGGGGTTCTCCTCGATGATCGTGATGTTCGGGACGGTGGGCGGGCCGCTGATGGTCGGCATCGTCACGGACCTCACCGGCAGCTACGCGCCGGCTTTCGCCACGCTCGCCGTGCTGGCGGCCGTCGGCTCCCTCGGGTTCGCGACCTTGCGGCGCCCCTAGGTACCCGCCCAACGGCCATTACGTCCTCGGGTTGAAGGCGCGACGCTCAGGACAACAGCGGTTCGAGGGAGGCGAGATCGGCCTCGCTCAACCGCCACTGCGTGGCGGCCGCGTTGCGCTTCACCTGTTCCGCGGTGGTGGCGCCGGCGATGACGCTGGCGACCACGGGCTCTGCGAGCAGCCAGGCGAAGGCGAGGTCGATCAGCTCGTGCCCGCGCTCGCGTGCGAACTCCATGAGGCGCTCCACGCGAAGGAGGCTCGCTTCGGTGGTGAGTTCGGACAGGCGCTCGCTAGTCGTGATGCGGGTGCCGTCAGGCAGGGGATGACCGAGACGGTACTTACCGGTCAGCAAGCCGCTCTTGAGCGGGAAGTAAGGGATGAAGGCCAGGCCGAGTCTCTCGCAGGCCGGCAGCACCTCACCCTCCGGCTCGCGTTGCAACATCGAGTACTCGTTCTGCACACTGATGAAGCGAGGTGCGCCGGAGGCGACCGAGGCTTCGGCC
>SKSV01000205.1 GCA_007122815.1 Trueperaceae bacterium
AGCTGCCCGTGACCGACGAGTGGGGTGTCGGCGCCTACGTGACGGCCAGTCTGATCCGCCCGAGCGACGGCCCGGAGCACGTGCCCGCGCGCAGCCTCGGGTTGGCGCACGTGACCGTCACGCCCGGCGACCGCGCGCTGGACACGGTGATGCTCGCTCCTAGCGAAGCGAACCCGCGCGAGCGCCTGGTGGTGGTGCTCGAGCTGCCTGACGCACCCGACGGGCCCGCCTACGCGAGCGTCGCGGCGGTAGACCTGGGCGCGTTGACTCTGACCGGCTTCGGGTCTCCCGACCCGCAGGCCCACTACTTCGGTCAGCGCCGCCTGGGCGTCGCGATCCGCGACATCTTCGGGCGACTCATAGACGCGCGGGCAGGCGCGATGGGACAGGTGCGCTCCGGCGGCGGCCTCGACGCGGAGGAGCCGTACCGCGACGGACCCCTCCCGGCAGAGGACGTGCTGGCGCTCTTCACCGGCCCCGTTGAGCTGGTGGACGGCCGCGCCGAGGTGGGCTTCGACCTGCCCGCCTTCAACGGCACGGTGCGCGTCATGGCGATCACCTGGACGGACGAGGCCGTCGGTCAGGCGGAGGCCGACGTGCTGGTGCGCGACCCGGTAGTGGTGCAGCCCAGCCTGCCGCGCTTCATGACACCGGGTGACGTCAGCCGCCTGAGGCTGGAGTTGACTCACGCCACCGGTCCCGCCGGCGAGATGGCCCTGGAGGTCGCCGGTCACGGTCTGGCAGAGGCGCCGGGCAGCGTCTCGCTGGCCGCGGGCGGTCGCGCCGTGCTCGAGGTACCCCTCCGGCCCACCGCGTTGGGTGACCACAGCTACCGGATCGCGCTGACCACACCCGACGGGCGCGTGTTGACACGCGAGCTGCGCCTCACCGTCCAGCACACCGACCCCGAGACCGCACGCTCATCGCAGTTCGTGCTGGCGCCGGGAGAGAGCTTCCGCTTCGACGACGAGGCGCTGGCCGGCTTCCGACCCGGCACCGCGCGGGCTACGCTCGTCGCCGGTGCCGGCGCCGCACTCGACCTGCCGGGACTGATCCAGCGCCTCTTCTGGTACCCCTACGGCTGCACCGAGCAGATCGCCTCGAGCCTGCAGCCGCTCCTGTTCACTCCGAAGCTCGTCTTGGAGCTCGGGCTGCTGAGCGAGGCCGAGGCGCGCGATCGGCTCCAGGTGGGGGTCGACCGCATCCTCACGCGGCAAGGTCGCGATGGCAGCTTCGGTACCTGGAGCGCAGGCGGGTACGACCTGTGGCTCGACTCCTACACCACCGACGTGCTCCTGCGCGCCGAAGCGCGCGGAGCTAGCATCCCCGAACACGCGCTGCGCATGGCACTCGACAACCTCCGCAACCAGGTGGCGCGAGCGGGAGCCATGCACGACGGTGGGGCACCCTACGCTTACGCCTTCTACGTGCTCGCGCGCGCGGGCGAGGCCGCGATCGGCGACCTGCGCTACTACGCCGACACCTTGCCCGAGCGCTTCGACACGCCCCTCGCGGCGGCGCAGCTCGGCGCCGCGCTGGCGGCCTACGGCGAGCGGGAGCGCGCGGACGCGATGTTCGCCCGGTCCAGCGAGCTGGCGCTCTCGGGCGACGGCCCGAGCGGCTGGCGCAGCGATTACGGCACGGTGCTGCGCGACCGCGCCGGTCTCCTGGCGCTCGCCATCGAGGCCGGCAGCGGCGCTGTCGACCGCCCGCAGATCGCGAGCCTCATCTCGCGGCGCGCCCCGGTGTACCAGCTCTCCACCCAAGAAGCCGCGTGGGCCCTGCAGGCGGCCGTCGCGATGGGCGCCGAGGGGCAAGGGCTGATCCTCGACGGCCGGCCCGTGACCGGAAACGTGGTGAAGCTCTTCGACGGACGGCCTGCGACTATCCGCAACGCCGGCGCAGCCAGCGTGAGCGTGACCCTCACCGCCTTCGGGGTGCCAGAGGTCGCGCCCGAGGCGAGCGGTGTCGGCTACACGCTCAGCCGCACCCACTACACGATCGAGGGAGAACTCGCCGATCTGGGCGACGTAAGCGTCGGAGACCGCGTCGTCGTCGCCCTGGAGGTTAGCCCAGACCGCGGAGTGCCTGGGGGGCGCCTGCTGATCGACGACGCGCTGGCGGCGGGGTTCGAGATCGACAACGCCAACCTGCTGCGCGAGGGGGACATCCGAGCCCTCGATTGGCTCGCGACCTACGTGGAGGCCGAGATGACCGAAGCCCGCTCGGACCGCTTCCTGGCTGCGGTGAACTGGACCTCCGACACATCGTTCCGGCTGGCCTACGTCATGCGCGCGGTGTCACCGGGTGAGTTCCACTACCCGGCGGCCAAGGTCGAGGACATGTACCGGCCCACCAACCGCGCGGTCAGCGAGACGGGCCGCGTGACGATCGGCCCGTGAGGCGCCACCCGCTCGCGGCACGAGCGGGGCTCGCGGCCCTGGCGGTGGCGCTGGCGCTGTGGCTCGGCTTCGAGCGCTGGGTCGGCACGACCGAACTGCCGCCGCTCGCGCTGGACACCTCTGTGGAGGTGCTCGCCAGCGATGGCCAGCTCCTGCGAGCGTTCACGGTCGCGGACGGGCGCTGGCGGCTGGCGGTCGCGCCGGATGACGTCGACCCCGGCTACCTCGACATGCTTATCGCCTACGAGGACCGGCGCTTCCTCGCTCATCGCGGGGTGGACCCGTGGGCGCTGACGCGTGCCCTCGGGCAAGCCGTCACGCACGGGCGGTTGGTCTCGGGCGGTTCGACCCTGACAATGCAGGTCGCGCGCCTGCTCGAGGACGGCTCCACCGGCTCCTGGTCCGGCAAGCTGCGCCAGGTCCGCCTCGCTCTGGCGCTCGAGCGGACCTTGTCGAAGGACGAGATCCTCGCGCTCTACCTGCATCACGCGCCGATGGGGGGCAACCTGGAGGGGGTGCGCGCGGGCACCCTCGCGTGGTTCGGCAAGGAACCGGGCCGCCTGACCGAGGCCGAGGCGGCCCTCATGGTCGCCCTGCCGCAAGCGCCCAGCCTGCGCAGTCCCGACCTCCACCCCGAGGAAGCACGCGCCGCGCGCGACCGCGTGCTTGTGCGCTCGGCGGCGGTTGGGGTGATCAGCGCAGACGCCGCACGCGCGGCACGGCGCGAGGCACTCCCCGCTGCACGCCGCCCCTTCCCGGCCCTCGCCCCCCACCTGGCCGATCGCCTACGGGCCGCCGAGCCCGACCTGCAGGTCCATCACACGACGCTGGAGGCTGACTTGCAGGCCGCCCTCGAGAGGCTGGCGGCGGACTCGCTGCGCGACCTCCCGCGGCAAGCGACGCTGGCCCTGCTGGTCGTCGATGCGGACAGCGGGGCGATCCTGGCCAGCGTGGGCTCCGCCGACTACACGAGCGACGCGCGCAGCGGCTTCGTGGACATGACCCAGGCGCTGCGCTCGCCCGGGTCGACGCTCAAGCCGTTGGTCTACGGTCTCGCGTTCTCCGACGCGCTGGTGCACCCGGAGACGCTCCTTAACGACCGACCCGCGAGCTACTCCGGTTACGCGCCGCAGAACTTCGACAACACCTTCCGCGGGCCCGTCACTGCCCGCGAGGCCCTGCAAGCCTCGCTTAACCTGCCGGTCGTGGAACTGACGCACGCCCTGGGCCCGGCTCGGGTGATGGCGGCGCTCCGCCAAGCTGGGATCACCGCCGAAGTGCCCGGCGACACGCCAGGCTTGGCCGTCACCCTCGGCGGAGTCGGCATGAGCCTCGAGGGGCTAGTGCAGCTCTACGCCGCCATCGCGCGCGGGGGTGAGGCGCTCCCGCTATCGGTGGTCGAGGGCGAGGTTCAACCGAGAGCACAGCTGATGACACCCGAGGCCGCCTGGCATCTGGGTGACATCATGGCCGCCGCCCCCCGCCCCGCGCGGCTGCCGGACTGGCCGCTGGCGTTCAAGACCGGCACCTCGCACGGGCACCGCGACGCCCTGGCGCTGGGCTTCGACGGGGCTCACGTGGTTGGCGTTTGGGCGGGTCGCGCGGACGGCGCACCCGTACCGGGCATGTACGGGGTGGAGGTAGCGGCCCCGCTGCTGTTCGAAGCCTTCGCGCACCTCGGCGAGAAACCCGTGGCTTTGCCGCCGCCGCCGCCCGGCACGCTGATCGCAGCGAACGCCGAGCTGCCCGCGCACTTGCGGCAGTTCGGGACGCGACTCGTCCAGACCAAGGATTCCCCTCGCCTGACCTTCCCCCCCGACGGTGCGGCGCTAGTACCCATGGCCGGCGGGGTCCTGGCGCGGGTGGAGCGCGGGCAGGCTCCTTTCACCTGGTTCGCCAACGGCGCACCGGTGGTGCGAATCAGCCATGAGCGCGAGGCGCTGCTCGCCTTGAACGGGCCCGGCTTCGTCACGCTCGCGGTGGTGGACGCAGCGGGCCGCTCGGCGCGGGTGGAGTTCGAGCTGCGGTAGGCGCGGCACTTGCGATTGGCACCGGTTCCGCCTCGTCGCCGTCATCCGACAGCCCGGTCGCCAGCGCGCGCACGAAGGACAGCACCGTCTCCGCGGTCTGCCGCTGCTGCTCCTCGCGATCGATGCTGGCGATCCCGTCGCCTGCTTGCGGGCCGTAATGCCCGAACCCCGCGTGGTTCCCACCCTCTATCACCACGAGTTCCGTCCCGGGCGGCAAACGCTCGAGCGACGCCTCGAACCCCTCGGGCGGCGTGAGCCCGTTCTCGCTCCCGTACGTCGACACCGCCCGGATCGGTAGGTCCGACAGGTCGGTCGAAGCCGCCGGGTACGACGCCAGCAGCGCAAGCCCGACGACTGACCCCGGGTTCCGCTTGACGAACTCCGACGCCATGGCCCCTCCGAGCGAGTGGCCAGCGATCACCCAGGAATCAACCTGAGGGAAGGTGGCGATGACCTCTGCCGCACGGCCGATCCCTAAGACCGCCAAGTCCAGGGGCATCGGCACGATCACGGCGAGCACCCCGCCGTCCGCGAGGCGCTGCATGAGCGGCGCGTACGCCACCGGGTCCACCAAGCCACCCGGGTAGAACACGAACCCCGCCACCGGCGCACGCTCGGGGGCGAAGACGTACCAGCCTCGCACCCGCTCCGCGCGCTCCGCCACGGCGACCGCCTCCGGGAAGGCGACGTACCGGGCCAAACGCGTCCAGCCGAAGAAGGCAGCCGCGCCGAGCACGACAACCACCACGAGAGCGAAGACGGTCGGCTTCAACCACTTGTTCATCGACGTCTACTATGCATGTCCACCCGAACTACGTGCCAACGCCAACTCCAGACCCGGCATAACGTCGGTCGCACCGCCCCGAGCACCAGGTTGCTGATCGCGGGGTCGTCTTGACGGTGGGGCTGCCGGATAGCCCGTGACAACGCCGTTCACACGCGCAGGTCCCGCGCTCCGGGGTCGACGTGAGGCGCCCAGAACGCGACGCTCTCGGCGATGTCGGGTACGACCTGGCGATCGTTCGGCTCGCGCTCGTTGAAGCTCAGCTCCAGGCAGATCTCGTTGTCGACACCGCCGCCCGCCCGGATCGCCTCCAGCAGCGGCTCAGGTTGGACGCGGCCGCGTGCGTTGAACTCCTGCGTGAAGGGCCGGTGGCCACCCTTGTCCATCAGCGACTGCTTGATGTGGATTATGGGCGAGAGCTTCGCGGTGGCGCGCGCCCAGGCGTAGGGGTCGTAGTCGTCGGGGTTGGAGCTGGTCACGTCACCATGGTCGATGTCGGCCATCATCCACATCGGGATGGCCGTGCGGGCTGCGGTCAGGCGTTCCTGCAAGGCCAGGCATGACGCGATGGTCTCGCCGAACTCGCGACCTATGCTCATGGGCTCCCAGAACAGGTACCGCAGCCCCGCGTCCTCGGCGTGCTCGGCAACCTCCGCCCAGGCGTCGATAGCGGTGCGGATGCGCTCCTCGCGCCGCACCGGGTCGTCGTGGTCGCGGTAGGTGAGGATGGCGAACTGGGTGCCCACGGCGCTGCCGCCAAGATCGGCGACGATCTCGGCGAAGGTCTTGAACCAGTCGACGTAGTACCGCCTAACCTCCGCGTCGGGGTGGCCGAAGTGGTTACGTCTACCGTACGGGCCGGTCATGCCAGAGGTGATGCGGACGCCGGTCCGCTCGCACGCCGAGCGCATCTGCCGCGTCAAGCGCCTGATCACGTGGGCGGGCCAGCTCGGGTTGACGAACTCGTGCGTGAGTTGGACATCTCTGACGCGCATGTCGCGGGCCACCGTCACGATCAGGTCGTCTGGCTCAGCGAAGCGGTTGACCAGCGGGTTGGTGTTCAGTGACAGGGTGAACGGCATCGAGCATCCTCCGCAGGGTTCGGCGTCGCCCTCCCGAGGTTGCCGCACCCGACAGCTATGGTAGCTGGGCGGCGCTCGTCTTCGTCCCACTCGTGGTGCGGTTCCCGCTCTGCGGCGCGGGTGGACTCGGACGCTCAGGGAACAGCCAGGGGCGCGAAGTCCCGCTGCCACACTCCCGAGACCAGGGTGCGGAACGCAGTGTTGGGTTCGCTGAAGGTCACCAGTGCGACCACGACCGCGGAGACCTCACCGTGGCGCTCGAACGCTCGAACGTGCGTGTCGACGGTGAAGCGGACGCCTTCCAAGCGCGCGGGCAGGAAGTCCTCGAGGCGCGCCTCGTACACCTGTGACGCTGCTTCAGCATCGGCCAGATCCGTGTAATGCTGAAGGCCGTGGCGACGCGAGCGCTAGTGGTCTAGTCAACGAGGTTCCCAGCGGACTTCGACCGAGCGGTCGATGCCCGGCAGCGGTAGCGAACCCGCCTCCGCCTCGACGGCCTCGCGTTGCGGGCGCGAGAGGCGACGCCAGGGCTGAATCGTCACGAGATGTGCCGCGCGCCGCCAGGTGCCGACCGTCTCACCTTCGACGAGGAGCGCTCCCGGCCAGACTCGCGAGGTCCACAGGGTGCGCCGCTCTGGCTCGTTGGGAACGAGGAGCTCGCGGTCTGGGCCGTGCAACAGGAACCAGGTGTCGCCACTCGGCAAGAGCCGGGCCGGCGCCGTCGTCCCAGGCGCCGCGCGGAACAGGGGCTCGTCCCGACTCAAGATCCACGCTTTCCCGATCGGAGTGCCCACCAGCGTCAACGAATCACCGAGCTCCTCGAAGGCGGCAACACCAAGTTGGCGGCTCATGCCCGCCCACTTCCCGAAGGCTTCGGGCGTAGCGGGACCGAACACGTGCAGGTACCGCCGGGCGAGTTCTAGGCGCGCCTCCTGCGGCTCCATCTCAGGTGGCGGCACACTCCAGAGCTCAGGCTGACGCGCGCCATCCCAGCGAATCAGCACCGTGCCCGTCGGCGCGGCGTAGCGAAGCCGGTTGGGATCGCCCTTGCCCATGGCGCGCGCCGCCTCGTCCTGCGTCATCCGTCTTCCCGCCAGCACCTCCGCCAAGCGAGCGGCGGTGTCTCGTGCCCGCGCCAACGCCTTAGGTTCGTCCGGGAGCCTGCCGAGGGTGAACACCGCAACGTCGCGCCTTGCCACGACGTACGCGCTGAACCGCGGTCCCCAGACCTGGACGAGCGAAGCGTCCTCCCAGGTCGTTGGCTCGACGCCTGACACGCGCGCGTGCATCGAGAGCAACGCGGCCCGCGGCATGCTGTCCTGGAGACCCGCCCACGCCGCAGAACGCAACGCCTCCTGGCCACGGGGCAGGCGCTCGTCCAACCCTGCAACGCGGCGCCGAAAGGCGAGGATCTCAGGACGAGTGAGCTCCACCGTGGTTGCCATCCACGACCGTCCCCACCTCTCGGCGAGTGCGTGAGCGGTTCACCAACACGCCGTGCGGGTGGTCGAAGAGATCAGCTGTCCCTCTCGAGCAGGAACGAGATCTTCGCGTTGACCCTGTACTGCACGATCCGGTTGTCCTCGACGACGGCCTGCATCTCCTTGATGTAGATGCTCTGGATACCTCGGATCGTCTTTGAGGCCTCTTTGAGCGCCACCTTTGCCGCGTCCTCCCAGCTGGTCTCGGACTGCGCCAGAACCTCGATGACCTTCACCATCGCTGCCATGAGTTCTCCTTCCCTCAGCGGTACTTCTGTCGCTCGCGTCCTAACCAGCGTATTGGACGCTCTCCTACCCGCGTGTATCGCTCAGCGACGGACGTTCGCTGCCTCGATCGACGCCAGGTCCTCCTCCGCCATCGCGGCGTC
This sequence comes from Trueperaceae bacterium, assembly GCA_007122815.1. Classification (GTDB taxonomy): domain Bacteria; phylum Deinococcota; class Deinococci; order Deinococcales; family Trueperaceae; genus CSSed10-48. Next base: position 8,169 of record SKSV01000205.1, read on the forward strand.
GCGCAGTACGGCGATCACGAACCCGGTCTTGCCGGTGGTGTAGGCGTTGACGTCGTCGGGATGCTCGCGGGCGAGCTCGAGCTTCAGCTCGGCGTAGGCACTGGCGAGCTTCGGATCTGCCCGCAGGCGATCGCGCATGCGCAGGTGGTTCTCGAGCGCCAAGCCGCCGCGCAGGCACACGTAGAGGTGGTGGGCCACTCGCGGCTCGCCGGCAGCTCCGAGCGGCTGGTCGAACGCCTCGCGGCCGGCGACTCCGAGGTCGCCCCGGTGCCGGTAGCCGAGCCCTTCGAGCCGTGCGATCGCCGCACGCGTCCCCGCCACGTCCTCGACGACGACGTCGATGTCCAAGATCGGCTTGGCCACCAGGCCAGGCACCGCGGTGCTGCCGACGTGCTCGATGGCCAGCGCGACGCCTTCTAGGGCCGGGGCGATCTCGTCGCGAATCCGCGCGAAGTCTGCGGGCCAGGCCGGATCGTACGGCACGACGCTGACGCGAGCCGCGGGCAGGCGGCCCGCCACGACGCTGGCGCGTTGGGCGGGAGCCACGACCGCTGCGAGCTTCGCTGGCGCCACCGTGGCGTAGGCTTCCTGCACCAGTTCCGTGACCTCGTCCCAGTCGACGGCCCCATCCAGCACCACGCCGAGCCAGCCGCGGTGCCCGACGTACGGCGGCCGGAAGAAGCGCTCGGGTCTCTCACGCACGAGGGCCTCCTGTAGGCCGGGAGGTGCGGCCATCCAGCAGGCGACGCGCTCATCGTGATGACGATCGGCGAAGGTGACGAACAGCCGCTTCCCGCGCACGAACCAGGCGCACTCGCCATGGCTGAGGCGTTCCTCTACCTCGGGGAGCGCGAGGCAGAGGCCCCGCAGGCGGGATAGGACGTCCGGCGGCATGGCCAAGTGTGGCACGTGATCCCACAGCGGGGCACGGCGCGAGCACCTGCCGGACTCGCCGTGGTCCGCCGGGTCGAGCAGACCGCTCTCACCGACCGACGAGCTAGACCGTGGCGTCCCCCGCACTCCTGGCGGAGGCGCGCAACCAATGCGTCAGCAGCACGTCCGCGAAGGCCTCGGGCTCCGCCCGGTGCGGAGGGTCGAAGTGGTGGCGTTCCGGATACTCCTCGATCCGGAAGTCGGAGAAGACGTCGGCCAGCCGTTCCGCCATCGCTCGGTAGGCCGGGTGGCTGCGGCCACCCACCGGGCAGGGAACCGTTCCTCCGGCGGAAGCGACGCTGCGAGCTCGACCTGGCGCCCGAACTCAGCCTCGACCGGACCCTCACCCGCACGACCGATCCAGGCGGGTTCGTTGAGGGTGAGGCTCAGCAGACGCTCGGGGTGAGCCGCGCAGAACGCGAGGGCGGAGGCGCCGCCCGCCGAGTACCCCACGAGATGGAACCGCTCGAAGCCCACGGCATCGGCGAAGGCCAGGACCCCTGCCACCTCCCGATCCAGGAAGCCCCCGTCTTCAGGAGTCTGCGTCGCGTAGAT
>SKSV01000130.1 GCA_007122815.1 Trueperaceae bacterium
GGTCCACGACGCAGAAGAGCGCGTCCTGGTCGTCTTGACGTGCGACCCATTGCTTGAGCGCGCCCAGGTAGTTGCCCAAGTGCAGGGAGTCGGTCGGTTGCATCCCGGACAGGACGCGCGGTAGGGCCGGCGCCGCGCTGTCGGATGCGGCGGGATCGAGTGCGCTCATGCGGGGGAGTCTACCGCGCTGAGACGCGCATGACGCGCACGGAGGTGCCTTGGAGCTCCACCCGTCCGCGCCAGACTGAGCCGTCCAGCAGGTCCTCCAGCGTCCCGTCCCCCGCGCCGAGCTCGTGCGTCTCCATCTCCACCGCGCCGCTCGCGAGGTTCGCCACCACCAGCAGGCGCTCGCCGTCGTGCTCGCGCCAGAACGCCAGTCGTGACGGAGGGAGGCCCTCTACGACCCTCGTACTGCCTTCGCTCAAGGCGCTCGAGGCGCTGCGGAGCTCGATGAGCCGCCGGTACCAGGTGAGGAGCGAACCTTCGTCGAAGCGTTGTGCCGCGACGCTGATCGCCGGCTCGCTGGTGGAGCTCGCCCTCCAAGGGTCGGCCGGGCTGAACCCGCCCCCTTCGTCGGCGCTCCAGCGCATCGGGGTGCGCTTGTCGCGATCGTCCCCACTCGGGCCGTTCGGCAACCCGATCTCCTCGCCGTAGTAGAGGAAGGGCGCGCCGGGCAGCGTGAGCAGGAGTCCTGCCGCGAGCCGCAACCTGGCGCTGTCGCGGCGTAGTGCGCTGAGCGAGGAGGCCGGGCGGATCTGGTCGTGGTTGGCCAGGAAGGTCCCGCGGCGCGCCGTGTCGGGGTAAGCGTCCTCGTCCAGCAGCAGCTGCGCGCGCAGGGTGATCGCGCTGCGCGACTGGACGGCGGCGATCAGTTCGCGCCAGAGCGGGTAGTTGAACGACATGTCGAGCCCAGCGTCGTGGTGGTAGGCGGCTATGGCGGGGGTGGACGTCCATGTCTCCCCGACGAGGAAGGCCCCGGGGTGGCGAGAGCGCAGTGCGGCGTTGAAATCGCGCACCCAGGCGTAGTTCTCGGGGGTGTTGGCGATCAGGCCGTCTTCGCTCTCGATGACGTGCTGGATGGCGTCGACGCGGAAGCCGTCCACGCCGAGGTCCAACCAGAAGGCCGCTGCCTCGAGCATGGCCTCGACCACGTCCGGGTTGCGGTGGTTCAGGTCGGGCATGCCGGCCTCGAAGAGACCGAGGTAGTAGCTGCCGTCACCCGCCGGGTGCCAGGCGGGCCCGCCGTAGGTGCCGCGCCAGTCGAGCCTCTCGTCCGACCAGACGTAGTACTCCCGGTAGCGGGGGTCACCCGCCAGAGCGCGCTGGAACCAGGGGTGCTCCCGCGAGCTGTGGTTTACGACCAGATCGATCACCACACGCAACCCGCGTGCGTGCGCGGCGTCGAGCAAGGACAGGAAGTCGGCCATGGTGCCGTAATCGGGGTTGATGGCGCGGTAGTCGCTCACGTCGTAGCCGTGGTAGCTGGGGCTGGGGTGGATCGGCATGAGCCAGATCCCTCGAGCCCCGAGCTGGGCGATGTGATCGAGCCGCTCGGTCAGGCCGCGCAGGTCACCGAGACCGTCGCCACTGGAGTCCGCGAAGCTCCGCACGAAGACCTCGTAGTAGACCACCTCACCGGGATCGGACTCCCAGCGTTCGGCGGGTGGGCCCGCGCGCCACGGTGAGGCGGACGAGGCCAGTGGCGCCACCGCGAACTGCTGCGGTCCGCGCGCCTGCGCGAGCTGACTCCAAGACAGCAGCAACGCCAGCGCGAGGGCCATCGTCAGCGAGGCGTTCACGGTGTTCCTTCCTCTAGCGGTCCGCCTGGCCAACGGCGATCGAGCCAGGCGAGCGGAGCCGTGGGCACACCGTCGACGCGCATCTCCCAATGGAGGTGAGGTCCGGTGGAGAGCCCGGTGCTGCCCACGTAGCCGATCACCTGACCGCGCTCGACGACCTCGCCTACCTCTACGGCCAAGGCCGACTGGTGGAAGTAGAGGCTAGTGACCCCGAAGCCGTGATCGATGATCACGAGGCCCCCCTTTATGGGGTACATGCCTGCCACCCTGACGACGCCGTCGTTGGTGGCAACGATCGGCGTGCCGGTGGGCGCCGCCAGGTCGGTTCCGAGGTGGTAGCTGACGCGACCGCCGGGTGCGTACCGCCTCGGCAGGCCGAACGCGGAGGTGTGGCGACCCGCCACAGGCAACACGAAGGGGTGCTCCCAACGGGGCTCGGGGCCGACGGCCGCGAAGGCGGTCGCGAGCGTCACCGCTTCGAGCTCACGCCCCTCAGGAGTGACCAGCGCCAGGGTACCCGCGGCGACGTTCAGCTCCTGGACGGGGTTCGGGTTCACCCCCACCGAGAGCTCGGCGAACCTCTCGTGCGCCTCGCCGAACTCGTCGACGACTACGCCCCGCAGCGTCTGGGTTCCCGCTTCGGCCTGCAGCGCCAACGAGGTGAGAGCTATGAGCTCGTCGCCTCGCCGTACCGCCTCGAGGCGCTCGCCGGCCAGCTCTACGTAGGCCTCCTCCACCCGCACGAGCGCACCCCGGTCGTGCTCACGGCGCCAGGAGAGGATGACGGCCAATGGGTCGCCCACGGTGACGCTGGCGGGTGCTTCGAGCCGCACCTCCACCGGCCAGAGGGCCGTGACGAACGCCTGGAAGCGACCGATCCTGCCTCCCACGTCCTCGGCCTCGACCTCGACCGGCAGCGTGCCGGCCTCGGCCAAGAAGGAGACACGCAGGTCCCGCGTGACCTCCTCGACCTCGGTCTCCGCGTAGCGCACTCGCACTGTCGCGGGTACGTCGACGGAGACGAACACGTCGAGCGGCTTGCCCACCAGCGCGGTCTCGGGCACCTCCACGAAGAGCCTGGGTGGCTCCCCGGCAGGCGTCGCAGAACCCGTAACCGCTCCCACCAAGACGCTGAGGCCAAGCGCTGCCGCGCCGAGCAGCGTCAGGCGGACGCGCCGGGCGCCGAACGGGCCGGAGCGCCCGGCGCTCGAGCTCACCTCAGGCCTCGCCCTCACCTGGTCGCAGGCTCGTCACGAAGGGCAGGTTGCGGTACTCATGGTCGATGTCGAGCCCGTAACCGTAGACGTAAGCGTCCTCGATCTCGAAGCCCAGGTAGTGGATGGGGACCTCCACGAGCCTGCGCGACGGCTTGGAGAGCAGCGATGCCACGCGCACGGAGTGCGGCGCGCGGCCCTGGAGGTAACCGAGCAGGTACTGCATCGTCAGGCCGGTGTCGATGATGTCCTCGACGAGCAGGACGTGTTTTCCCTTGAGCGATTGGTCGAGGTCCTTGACCAGGCGCACTTCGCCCGAGCTCTCGGTTCGCGAGCCGTAACTGGATACCGACAGGAAGTCGACCGTCAGCGGCCTCGAGATGTTGCGCACGAGGTCGGCCATGAAGGGAAACGCGCCGTTCAGGACGCAGATCGCGTGCAGCGGCTCGCTGCCGTAGTCCTGGCTGATGCGTTGCCCCAACTCGCGCACCCGCCCCTGGATGGCCTCGCGCGAGATCTGTACCGGACCGGGACCGGTTCTGAAGTAGGGTTCACTCATCGCTGGACACCTTACTGCGGCCCGGGGCCGCTCCGGGACCGGCCCCGGGCGCTGCCGCGGCCACGCCGACCGGGCCGTCGGCCACGTGCTGGATCATACCGCAGAGCATCGACCTCCTCCCGGCTGAGCTCGCGCCACTCGCCGCTGGCGAGCTCGCCCAAGGGGAGCGCCCCTACCTGGGTCCGAAGCAGTCGTTCGACGCGAGCGCCGACGGCCGCACACATGCGCCTGAGCTGCCGCTTCCGCCCCTCGCCCAACACGACCACCGCACCTCCGGGAGCAGGCCGGGCTGCCTGCGCGCGCGCGGGTCCGTCGTCGAGCTCGATACCCTCGCGCAGCATCCCCAGAGCCCGTTCGGAGAGCGTCCCGCCTCGGCACCAGACCCGGTAGGTCTTCGGGTGCTCGTAGCGGGGATGGGTGAGCCTCAGGGTCAGCTCCCCGTCCGTCGTGAGGAGCAGGAGTCCCTCCGAGTCGCGATCGAGCCTGCCGACGCTGTGCAGGCCCGGCACCTGCGGGACCAGGTCGAAGACGGTGGTCCGGCCGCGCTCGTCGGCGGCGCTCGTCACGACTCCAGCAGGCTTGTTGAGGGCGAAGGTGCGCGGGGCCGGTGGAGCCTCGATGACCCGGCCGTCGACGCGTACCTCCTCACCGGGGCCGACGCGGTCCCCGAGAGAGGCGCGCCGGCCGGCGATCGTCACTCTCCCCCGCTCCACGAGCGCCTCCGCCGCTCGCCTGCTAGCGACACCGGCGCGTGACAACACCTTCTGGACCCGCTCGCCTCGCGCGCTCACGCAGCACACGATACGCGGGCAGGTCACGAGGAGCCGCCGTTCAGGCAGCGCGCGGCCCCTCTCGAGGCAGCACCGCTGGCCCGAGGTGGGAGCGCCGAACCAGGTGGTAGCGTCGTCAGATGCTGCATCCGACGCTGATCCGCTACGCCGACCTGTTGCTCGGGTACTGCACCGAAGTCCGTCCCGGCGAGGTGGTCTCGCTCAACGTGGGAAGCGAGGCCCTGCCGCTCGCGCGTGCGCTGACGCGCGCCACGCTCGCGGCGGGAGGAAGGCCGCTCCTGCGCGTGAGTTACCCGCAGTACGAGGCCGACCTGGTCGAGCTTGCCAGCGACGCTTACCTGGACGATGAACCGACGATGGAGCTCGAGGAGATGCGCCGCACGGACGTCTACGTTCGAGTCGACGCGCCGTACGACCTTCGGGCGCTTCAGCAGGCCGACAAGGAGCGCCTCGTGCGCCTGGCGAAGCACAGGTCTAGCGTCCAGGAGCAGCGTGTCGCGCACACGCGCTGGGTCGGCACGCTCTACCCGACGGTGGCGGGAGCGGTGAACGCCGGTATGGCGCTCGACGACTTCGAGTCGTTCGTGTTCGGCGCCATGCACCTGGACGAGGAGGACCCCGTGGCCCACTGGCGGGCGCTGCGTGAGCTGCAGGCCGGCCTTATCGAGCGGCTGTCGCGAGCCAGGACCCTGCGCGTCGTGAAGGACGGCACCGACCTCAGCCTGAGCGTGGCCGGTAGGACCTGGATCAACTCCGACGGCAAGCGCAACATGCCCTCTGGCGAGGTGTTCACCGGCCCGCTCGAGGACTCGGCGCAGGGCATCGTCCACTTCGATGTGCCGAGCAGCGTGGCCGGTGCGCTGGTCAGCGGCGTGCGGCTCCGCTTCGAGCAGGGCGTGGTTGTCGAAGCGTCGGCTGAACAGGGAGAGGACCTGCTGCTCGCTCGGCTGGAAGTCGACCCCGGAGCGCGCCGGCTCGGAGAGGTCGGCATAGGCACGAACGCCAAGATCCAGCGCCCGATACTGAACACGCTGTTCGACGAGAAGATCGGCGGCACGCTCCACCTGGCACTCGGACGCTCTTACGCCGAGAGCGGGGGCACCAACCAGAGCAGTTTGCATTGGGACCTGATCACCGACCTCCGCGGAGGCGGGCGCATCGAGCTCGACGGCGAACCCTTCCAGGTGGACGGTGCCTTCGTCTGACCGGCCCACGCCTCAGCCGGCCGCGGCGGCTCACGTAGCCGCGCGCTGGGGCTTGCGCCTACTCGCTAGCGGGCGCTACACTCTAATCTTGTCGTGCGGCTCCGCGAGCGCGCCTTGGGGCGTCATGTAGTCAGAGCGGGGGCGCCTCCGGCCCTGAACGGAGGCAAGCACGCCGCGCCGAAGTGGCGGAACTGGTAGACGCGCACGATTCAGGGTCGTGTGTCCGCGAGGACGTGTGGGTTCAAGTCCCACCTTCGGCACCAGCGTCAGCGCCCCGGGCAGAACCCGGGGCGCTTCGCTTGCGGTAGGGCCGCGCCGGCAGGACCGCGCCGGCAGGACCGCGCGGGCAGCACCGCGCCGGCAGGGCCGCGCTCGGTCGGGGTCAACCGGGTCGAGCTTGCGACGGCCTGCCGGGCTCCGGAGCAGCCTCGAGGTGGGCGAGCGCGCCGAGGTCCGAGAGCGCCTCTGCGACCTCGGAGAGCAAAGCCAGGCGGTTGGTGCGCACCTCGATGTCGTCGACCATCACCAGCACACCCTCGAAGAAGTCGTCCAGGAGTACCTTCAGCCGCACCACCTCGGCCACGGGAGCATCGAGGTCGCAGAGCGTGACACCGGGCCCACGCCCCAAGTCCCAGGGCGGGAGCTGCTTGCGAGCGCTCGCCATGAGCCTCTCCACACCACGCCGGGCGCTGGGCAGGGCGTCGTGCAGTGGCGCCTCGACGGGATCGCGGAAGAGCGCGGGCCGCACCTTGACGTGCGCCTGCGCCTGCTTCGCCAGGTTGGCCGCGCGCTTGTGCAGCGTCAGGAGATCGCCGAAGCCCGGCAGCTGCAGGAGCGCTTGGAGCAGGTGGGCGCGGCGCCCGGCGCCGATCACCGAGCGAGAACCCTGCCCGGCGGCGCGCACGACCTTCGGCTGCAGACCTTCCTCTGCCAGCAGGCCTGCCACGCGGTCCCATAGGTAGCGTTGCACCTCCGCCACGGTCTCGGCACTCACGCTGGGCGTCGTGAAGCTCTCGGCTACCGCCTCCACGACCTTCGAGAGCGGCACGCGCCAGCCCTGCGATGCGAGGGTACGCAGCGCGCCGAGCGAGGCGCGGCGCACCCCGAACGGGTCGGCCGAGCCACTTGGCTTCCGACCGATCGCGAAGAAGCCAACCACGGTGTCGAGGCGGTCAGCGACGGCCAGGAGCGCACCCACACGCGTGCTCGGCAGCGCGCCGCCTGGCCCCCGCGGCAACACGCCGTCCTCCAGCGCCACCGCCACGGCTTCGGGCAGCCCTTCGGCACGAGCGAAGGCGCTGCCCATGGTGCCTTCGAGCTCGGGTAGCTCGTAGACCATCTGGGTCGCGAGGTCCGCGCGGAACAGGGGGAGAGCCTGCTTGAGCGCGGCAGCCTCCTCCTTGCTGGCGCCCAGGAGTTCCGCCAGCCTGCGCGTAGCCTGGGCCACCCGCGCGACCTTGTCCGCCATCGAACCCAGCTCCTTGTGGAAAGCGATGCCGGCGAGCGCCCAGGCGTGCTGCGCAAGCGTCTCGCGACGGTCCGCGTCCCAGAAGAAGCGCGCGTCCTCCAGACGGCCGCGCAGCACCTGCTCGTAACCCGAGCGCACCACGCTGAGGTCATGCACACGGTTGTTGGAGACCGCGACGAACGACGGAGCCAGGTCGCCGGCCTCGTCGCGGGTCGGGAAGAAGCGCTGGTGATGGATCATCACCGTGCTCAGCACCGCCTCGGGGAGCTCCAGGAAGTCGGGATCGAATCTCCCGAGCACGCCGGTGGGGAACTCCACGAGGTCGGTGACCTCGTCCTCGAGACCGGGGTCGCGTGCGAGCTGAAGCGATTCGCTAGCTGCGGCGGCGCAGGCCGCCTCTATCACTCGTTCCAGGCGCTCGCTGCGCCGCGCCACCACGTTCGCTGCCGCGAGCGCTTCGGGGTAATCGCGAGCGTGGGCGAGCTCGACCCAGTCGGGACTCAGGAAGCGGTGTCCGCGGGTCGCGCGGCCGGCCTCCAGCCCCGCCAGCGTGAACGGAACCACCGTGTCGTCCAGCAACGCCACCAACCAGGCCAGCGGGCGCACGAAGCAGAGCTCGAACGCGCCCCAACGCATCTTCCGCGGGGCCGGCAGGTCGGTCACGACCTTGGCCAGGACCTCGGGCAGCAGCTCGGCCGCGGCCTCGCCGCCGGCCTCACGCCGCGCGAAGACGTAGCTCCCCTTCTCCGTCTCCTCCACGCTCAGCTGCGCGGGATCGACTCCACACGCCCGCGCGAAGCCGATCGCCGCCTTGGTGGGCGCGCCGTTGGGGTCGAAGGCGGCGCTCGCGGCTGGACCCCGCCGCACCTCCTCGCGCCGCGCGCTGCGCTCGCTCAGGTCTTGGACGATGACCGTGAGCCGGCGCGGGGTAGCGAACGTCTCGATGGCCCCGTGCGCGAGGCCCGCCGCGCTCAGCCTCTCGCGCATCAGCTCGGCGAGAGCGACCTCGCCCTGCCGCACGTACCAGCTGGGCAGCTCCTCAGTGCCGATCTCGAACAGCAACGTCGGCATCAGGCGACCTTGCTCGCAGGAGCCAGTCGCGGCGCCAGGTAGGCGGCGGCGCACGCTTCGGTCAGGCGGCGCACGCGCTGCACGTAGCCCTGGCGCTCCGTGTGGGAGAGGACACCTCTGGCGTCCAGCAGGTTGAACGCATGGGAGCAGCGCAGTGCGAACTCGTAGGCCGGGTACACCAGCTCGAGACCCAGCAATCGCTGCGTCTCGGCCTCGAAGCGGTCGAACAGCAGGCGCTGCAGGTCGGCATCGACGTGGTCGAAGTTGTAGCTGCAGTGCTGGCGCTCGAACTCCGCCCGCAGCTCACCCATCTTCACGCCAGCCGCGACCTCGACGTCGAAGGCGTGCTCGACACCTTGTAGGTACATCGCGAGCCTCTCGAGCCCGTAGGTGAGCTCGACCGACACCGGCGCGCACTCGATGCCGCCGACCTGCTGGAAGTAGGTGAACTGGGTGATCTCCATGCCGTCCATCCAGACCTCCCAGCCGAGGCCCCACGCCCCTAGCGTGGGCGACTCCCAGTTGTCCTCCACGAAGCGTAGATCGTGGGCTCCGGGGTCGATCCCCAGGTGGTAGAGAGAGGCGAGGTAGGTCTCTTGGACGTCGGCCGGTGATGGCTTCAACAGCACCTGGTACTGGTAGTAGTACTGGAAGCGGTAGGGGTTGTCGCCGTAGCGCCCGTCGGCGGGACGGCGGCTGGGCGCTATGCCGGCCACGCGCCACGGTTCGGGACCAAGGGCCCGCAGGAAGGTGGTCGGGTAGAAGGTGCCCGCCCCGACCTCGGTGTCGTGGGGCGGCGCGATCACGCAGCCTCGCTCGGCCCAGAACCGATCGAGAGCCATCGTCACGTCTTGGAATCGCATGGGGTCCTCCCAGCGGCGGTGTAGGGAGCGCGGTGCACGGACGTGTTGCGCATTCCCTACCCACCTCACCGTCAACCGCGTACTATATCACCATGCGGCCGATCTCCAAGAACCCCGTTCCAGACGGTGTAAACGTCCACCTGCACGGGATCGATGGCATGACCGGTCGCGCCTGGCGACGCCCCGGGACCTCGCTATGAACCGCTACGACGACCGCGCCCGCCTGGTGTTCCACTTCGCCCGCGAGGAAGGCTCGAAGCTCGGTCACGCCATGATCGGTCCCGAGCATCTGCTTCTCGGCCTCATGCGCGAGGGTGGGAGCGCCTCGAAGGTGTTGGCCGAGTTCGGCGCCACCCTCGAGGGCTTCCGCCGCCAGGTCGAGGAGATGGTCGGGCGCGGCGACGGGCTTCCACGCAACGAGACTGCGGCGATAACCCCGCGCGCGCGTCGCGTGATGGAGCTCGCCGGAAGCGAAGCGCGCAGCCTCGGCAGCAACGTGATTGCTACCGAGCACATACTCCTGGGCATCATCCGCGAGGGTGACGGCGTGGCGTACCGCATACTCCAGCACCTGACGCGGGACGTCGACACGGTGCGCTGGCGCGTGCTGGCGGCCTCCGATCCCAAGCAGCAGCAGGAGACCGTCAACACGCCGTTCCTGGACGAGTACGCCCGCGACCTCA